>DAIDJT010000020.1:0-5697 GCA_027451265.1 Bacteroidales bacterium
ACCGGCAAAAAAGCTTTGAAAAGTTTCATGATGAGCAAAGATTTGAGTGAAATTTACTCAAAAGCGAACGAAATAATATGATTGCGCGATAAATTTTCATGCAGCATGAATGCAAATTTTCCCTCTTCCGAGATTATGTAGGACATAAATTTCCAGAGAGGATGGTTTCCGCCCGGAATCTTCCGGATGACATCCGGAAGCCTCGTGCTGGCATCTGATGTGTTTTTCAGTACATTAACCATGTTACTTCACCTCTATGCTTTAAAACAGTATGATGTAATACAAATTTTTTTTTATAAAATAAATTTCTCTGTAACTTGTGAGAGTTAACCTTTATTAACTAACGCTAATTTCCCATGAAAAAACTAATCTTCATTTTCCTGTCGGTATTGTTTGTCAATGCCGGCATGGCGCAGACACGGGTTACCGGAACGGTAACCGCCTCTGAAGATGGTTCTCCGATCCCCTATGCAGTGGTACTGGTAAAGGGACTACGGGGAGTTGGAACCAATACAGATGCTGACGGAAAATATGCCCTCAGCAATGTTCCTTCCGATGCTGTGCTGGTGTTCAGCTATGTCGGCTACAAAACACAGGAGATCCAGGTATCAGGGAGGTCTGTCATCAATGTTGAGATGGCCACTGATGCTCTTGCGCTTGACGAGGTGATTGTTGTTGCCTACGGTACATCCACAAAGGGCACTTTCACCGGTGCCGCCAGTGTGGTAAAAGCTGACGCCATCAGGGATGTTCCCACCCTGTCATTCGAGAAGGCCATGGGTGGCAAGATCGCAGGTCTTCAGATCACAACCCTTTCAGGCCAGGCCGGTTCCACCTCATCAATCAGGGTGCGCGGCGTTGGCTCCATGAATGCATCAAATGAACCTCTTTATGTTGTTGATGGTGTTCCCGTGATATCAGGTAATGTCACACAGATGGGAATCTACACTTCCAGCAATGTAATGAACTCCATCAACCCCAATGACATCGAGTCGATTACCGTTCTGAAGGACGCAGCTGCTTCGGCCCTGTACGGTTCGAGGGCAGCCAACGGGGTAATCGTCATCACCACCAAGCAGGGGAAACAGGGCAAGCCGGTGGTCAATTTCAAGGCATCTGTGGGTATTACCCCGACATTTGCCACTGACAACTACGAGACTGCCAGCACTGAACAACAGGTGGAGCTATATTATGAAAACTTCTGGAATGCAGCAATCCTCTATGACGGTGATAATTATGAGGATGCCAGTACCAGCGCCCTGGCACAGCTGAACAAAAGGTTCAACAAGCATGGCTATACCTTCGCGGCTCCTGACAACACAGTCAATTCACTAACAATCGGCGGGGAGAGAGCCGGCAGGTACTTCGACTGGGAGGATGTGCTGTTCCGCACGGCGGTATACCGGGCATATGACCTCTCTGTCAGCGGAGGTACCGAGACTTCAAATTACTATACTTCATTCTCCTATACCAATGACCTTGGAAGAAGTGTCATCAACGGATTTGACCGCATTACCGGAAGAATGAATTTTGGTCAGAAGATCGGGAAATTTATCGAGCTGAACACCAATGTGAATGTCAGCAACAGTAATCAGGAGGGTTTCAATGATACACGTTCAACAGGCTCTAATTACTTTTTACAGAGCCGCAACCTTCTCTGGGGACTATACTGGCCCTCCGACTTTGAAACAGGATTGCCATGGACACCCAGGTACGGGAGCTACGCCTATAACCCGGTATACTACAACAATGAATGGGAAAACTGGTCAAGGACCCAGAAGGTATTTGCAAATGAGACTGTTACAATCAAGATTCTTCCCGAGCTGAACCTCAGGTCGATATTCTCATTTGACAACACGCAGACTTTTGATCACCTCTACTACAGTGCACTGCACTTCAGCGGCACAACCACCCAGGGTTCGGTTACCGAGAACAGCACAAAGATCAATGAGCTTGTTTCCTCAACCACCCTCAACTACAACAAGACCTTTGGCGGGGTTCACAATGTAACCGCCCTTGTCGGCTGGGAGGTTGCAAAGAACCAGACTGATTATCTGAGATCATCAGGCACAAATCTGGCTACAAGTACGCTACATACTGTTGCCACGGCAGGCAAACTTGATGCAAATGCCTATTACTGGGGCAGTGCAATGGCCTCAATGCTGTCAAGGGCAGAATACAATTATAACAACAAGTATTATGCTTCTGCTTCATTCCGCCGTGACGGCTCATCAAAACTCGGCCCCGAATCCCGGTGGGGTAACTTCTGGTCGTTTGCAGGATCATGGAGGATAGACCAGGAGAGTTTTATGGACGACGTTCCTGTCATCAGCAACCTGAAGCTAAGGGCATCATACGGAGTGAACGGTACCCTGCCTTCCTCTAACTATGGATGGCGTAATCTGACAGGCTACTCCAGCAAGTACATGGAGCAACCAGGTGGTGGTGTAAGTTCTATTGCCGACCCCAACCTTACCTGGGAGACCAGCTATACTTACAATATTGCCCTTGAGTTCGGTATTTTTGATCAGAAGCTAACCGGATCTTTCGAATATTTCAGCAGGGATTCAAAGAATCTTCTTCAGGATGTCCCTATTTCAAATGTTATAGGTTTTGAATCAACTCTTATGAATGTGGGTGAAATTAATAACCGGGGACTGGAATTCGAATTATCCGGCGAGATCCTCAAAAGGGGCGGTTTCACCTGGACTGCTGGACTGACAGCCTCACATGTGAAGTCAACGGTCACCAAACTCTATGGGGGGCAGGATATAATATGGTATGAACCTACCGGTGATGACGACCGTACGAAGTTCATCTACACCGAGGGAGAGTCAACGCTGGCAATCTATGGACTTGAATGGGCCGGAGTTGAACGGGAAACCGGGCTCAATGTCTGGTTCCTGAATAATAATGCAACTCCTGACCTGGTTGTTGACGGCAGACCTGCCACATATAGCTATTCAGATGCTGACGAGGTAATTCTTGGCGACGCCCATCCAAAGCTTTTCGGAGGTTATAATACCGACCTGGCATGGAAAGGGCTCTCTCTTTCACTTAACTTCATTTACAAGCTTGGTGGTTACACCTATGATGCTGCCGGCAAAGACGTAAATGATGACGGCTACTACTGGGAGAGGATAATGTCACTTGACGCCTATGAGAACAGGTGGACCCCGCTGAACAAGGATGCAAGATATCCCCAGAGGGTTGCCATTGATATGGAAGATGTGAACCAGAAGAGCAGCCGGCACATGCACCCGGCAGACTTCACCAGACTGAAGAGTATTACCCTGGGATACAGCCTGCCGAACAATCTTCTCAGCAAGGTAAAACTCTCCGGGGGGAGGATCTACTTCAACGGAGCCAATCTCTGGACTCTTGCAGCCTGGAAGGTGTATGATCCCGAGGTAAACGAATACGGTTCAAGGGGATGGGAAATGCCTATCGGCAAGACTTATACATTCGGAATTGAAGCCAGTTTCTAATTCTAAAAAGGACTATGATGAAAAAGATAACGATAATACTTACGGTACTGGGTTTCATGCTGATTAGCTCTTGCGAGGATTTTCTTGATGTTAGACCCAGCAACTACGCAAATCCTGAGACCTCAATCACAACTTCTACTGATGCAAAGGTAGCGATTAACGGGCTGATGAGAAAGATGACTTCTTCCCTTTATTATGGACGAAACTTCGTGATCTATGGTGATGCCAAGGGAGGCGATTTTGCGATCCGTTCACAGGGCAGGGGCCTTGATTATTACTATTCATTCAATCACTCTGCCTCATCAGGCTCAGGTTCAGGCTTCTGGAACCAGATTTATCATTGCATTCTCCAAGCCAATAATTTGATTGGTAACATACAGAAGATAGAGGATGAGGGCAATGGTTCCACTTTACTCAGTGAATACAAAGCACAGGCAATGACTGCCAGGGCTCTTATGTATTTTGATCTTGTCAGGTTGTATGGCAAGATGTACAATATGGAAAAGGCTTCCTACGGCGTACCGCTGGTGCTTGAGCCTCTTGAGTTTACAGCTCAGCCTACCAGGGCATCTGTCGAGGAAGTATATACCCAGATACTGAAAGATCTTGGTGATGCAGCCCCTTTACTTTCGAAGAACAGGGCCACCACCAAAGGTTACATAAACTACTATGTCAATAAAGCTATCGAGGCCAGAGTGCATCTCTTCATGGACAACTTCACAGGCAGTCTTGCTGCGGCGGAGGCGGTGATCAACAGTGGCAGTTATTCCCTATATTCAAATGATGACTGGGTTGATTCATGGGCATCCCAGTTCGGTTCCGAATCAATCTTTGAACTGGCTATCTTCCCCTCCGAAGCTGATCTGACAACAGGTTCGCTAGGCTACTACCTGCTCCGGAACGGTAAGAAAACCGGGGCAATGGGTTGGTTTATGGCAAGCGATTACTGGATCGCCAGAATGAACCAGGATCCGACTGACATTCGTTGGGGAATTATGGAACGCGATGAATCTTCTACTACCAGAAAAGGATCATCACTGAAATACGTAGGTGGCACTGCGTTGGAAGGCGATAAGGGTTCAATCTCTGCGGTAAACGTCAAAGTAATTCGTCTTTCAGAGATGTACCTGATTGCGGCAGAGGCTGCTCTGAGGCTTCCCACCCCTGACAAGGTCAAGGCTGCCAACTATCTGAACCAGATAAGGAAAAGGGCCCCGGGCCTTGCAGCCGCTACTGACGCAACAGTCACACTTGACATGATTATAGACGAGAAGAGCAAGGAGTTCTTTGCCGAAGGACTCCGGTACTTTGACATGCTAAGACTCAACAGGACCATCGAGTTCAACGATGAGTTCATCTCTCCGGCAGTTGTAATCACTCATCGTGAGAAAACAATGGACAGGACATTCTACAAGACAATCCTGCCGATCTCTAAGGAAGAGCTTGATGCAAACCCTGCAATTGTACCACAACAAAACCCCGGCTATTAGGTTTCAGGGATTTGATTTTTGACGGGGGCATTTTCTTAAAATGCCCCCGTTTTTTTAATTAAAATCATTCAGGGAATATCCGCGTGAGATGAACAATAACCTGCAACCATATGTTATGGATTAGCATTTAATTTAAACAAAGTCCAAATATCAAAATCCTCACAACTATGAAGAAAGTTTTTCTTCTTGCAGTAGTAGTTATTTTCGCTTCTGTTATGCTTCAGGCACAGGCAGACGAGGAAAATAGTGTCAAAATTCCCCTGATTGGAATGAAGGCGCCCTCTTTTGAGGCTAATACCACAAACGGTCCCATAGTATTCCCGACTGATTTCGGAAATAAATGGAAGATACTGTTCTCTCACCCGCAGGATTTTACTCCTGTATGCTCATCGGAGCTTCTTGAGCTCGCAAATCTGCAGAAGAAGTTTGACGAACTGAATGTAAAGATGGCCGTTATTTCCACTGCAGATGTTGGATCACACGAACAATGGAAGAAGGCCCTCGAAGGGATCCAGTACAAAGGCAGGCCTGCCACAAAGATTAAGTTTCCCCTGATTGATGACGTCAACAGGTCAGTTTCAAAACAGTACGGGATGATTCATCCCTCAATCAGCGGAACCAAGGGTGTACGGGGTGTCTTTATCATTGACCCGGATGACATTATCCGTGCGATATTCTTCTATCCGCTCAACATCGGAAGAAACACTGAGGAGATACTG
>DAIDJT010000020.1:5707-16431 GCA_027451265.1 Bacteroidales bacterium
ACTCCTGCTGACTGGAAGCCCGGCGATGACTTTATGATTGCTGTGCCTCCCGTGACAGATCAGAGAACCGAGAATGTACCCGATGGATACTATAAGCTTGCCTGGTTCATGTGGTATGAGAAGAACAAGGCGAAGAACTGATCTCAAAGGAGAAGAAATCAAATGGGAATGCACCACACCATGGGCATTCCCATTTTCATTTATGCCATCAGAAGAATCAGCGCCGTATATAAAGATAGCCGCTAAATGACAACCCGTTTTCAGCCTTTATGACATAGAAATAAATGTCATCTGGCAGTGGCTCGCCATTGTAATTTGTTCCGTGCCAGAGATTGTCATAGTTGAGATTCTCAAAAACCAGGGCTCCCCTGCGGTCAAACACAGTCAGTTCAACCCTGCCGAGGACCTCTATTCCCCGGAGTTCGAAATAGTCATTTTTAAGATCCATATCCGGGGTAATCAGGGATGGGATTACTATTTTCTTCACAGTGACAAGGAGCTCATCCGTTGCCGGAGGGCAGACGCCATTTGATACTGTCCATAATAGTACGTTTTCGCCCTGAGAGAGGTCCTTAACCGTTGTTTTGGGATCATTCAGCTGAGTAAAGGTTCCTGTGCCTGACTGTACTGACCAGGTACCCGTGGAGTTCTCATCCGGTTCTGCGGCGTCAAGTGTTGTTGTAAACACGAAAGTCAGTTCCTGGTCAGGTCCGGCATTTGCAAAAGGCTGCTGGTATGCAGTCACTGTAACCGGACTAACCGCAGAACACCCCCCGGGGATTGTGCACCTGATGTAATAGGTCCCTTCCGGGGCTGCTGACGGTGTGTTAAACGGTACGGTTGTCTGCACATCTCTCCAGTATGTCAGAATCAGGTTTGGGGTTGAACCTGCCGTGACAGCAGGTTTGGTGAGGTCAGAGAGGCCCGGGGCACAGACCGGGTCGGGATTATGTATCACCAGTACCGGAAAAGGTCCCGGCTGGGGGTTAATGACAACATCAGCCGAAACAGGTGATGTACACCCGCCTGCATTTGTTACCGTGAAATTATAGGAACCGGGGTTAAGCCCATTAATTGTCACGGTGGTTCCTGTGGAGTTAACGGTAATGCTTCCCGGGAACCTGGTCAGGGTCCATATCCCTGCCGCGGGAAGTCCGTTTATGATCACACTGCCGGTTGGCAGATTGCATGTTGGTTGAGTGATGGCGCCCGGTATGGGAGGAGTGGGAGTTGTTGGCTGCGCATTGATGGTTATCGTCTCCGAAGGCGCTGAAGTGCACCCCTCAGCATTTGTAACGGTGAATGTATAGGAGCCGGGCTGGAGTCCGGTCAGCGTTGTGCTTGCACCTGAGCCAAGGAATGTAGCTCCGTCAGGCTGCCTGGTGAGGGTCCATGAGCCCGAAGCAGGAAGTCCGGAAAGGAAGAGACTTCCGGTAGACACAAAACAGGAAGGTTGTGTTATGGTGCCGGCCACCGGCGCTCCCGGAATGTCCGGACCCTGGATAATGACCACCTGGGCCGAGGGGCCGGAGGTGCAGCCAGCTTCATTGGTGACGGTAAATGTGAATGTACCTGCCGGAAGGCCGGTTATGACAGTACTGGTTCCCGAACCCCCGGTTGCCACACCGCCCGGACTGCGGGTAATGATCCACTGACCGGCTGGTAACCCGGTCAGCTGAACGCTGCCCGTAGGAGAGCTGCATGACGGATGGGTGATGGTGCCCCGCACGGGAGGCGAGGGTGTAACAGGAGGTTCGTTAATTACCACATCTGATGAGGGAGGAGAGGTGCAGCCCTGCGAATTGGTGACAGTGAAGTGATATGTCCCTGCCCCGAGGCCGGAGACAGTCAGTGTATTGCCACTGCCGTTATAAGTTTGTCCGCCGGGATAGCGGATGACGGTCCAGTTGCCGGTTGGAGGCAGGCCGCTGAGAGAAATACTTCCTGAAGGGATATCGCACGTTGGCTGAATGATCACGTCAATCACAGGAGCGGAAGGTGTGTCCGGGGCCTGGGTGATGATAATCTGAGCGGAAGAGCCTGAGGTGCATCCGCTCTGGGTGGTGACGGTATAGCTCCATGTGCCGGGCATCAGCCCCGTGACAGTATAGGTTGAACCGCTGCCAGTAGTAATCACTCCGTCCGGGATCCTTGTGAGGGTCCAGGTTCCTGTTGCCGGCAGGCCTTCAAGGGCCACGCTGCCGGTGGGAACAGTGCAAGATGGCTGGGTAACCTGGCCAACCACTGGAGCTTGAGGATTGACACAGGCAATCTTGATCATGTAATCCTCAACCTCACCTGATGAGGCAGTGCCGACAGGGCTGTTCACCCTGGGCCCAAGCCTGAACCTTGCGAAAGTAGGCTTTGAGGCCACAGCATTGGCGGGCACAGTGATGTCAAGGCTGTATGTGCCAGACACCGACCTGCTCACGTTGTTTGCAACCCTCTCACCTGAGTCGGTAAAGTCTCCGTCGCCGTTCCAGTCGATCCAGGCGCTGAAATACACATTGGTCAGGAAGGGAGTTTCCACCGCATACTGAATTGTAGCCTTGTTTCCCTGCACCAGGTCCGGAATTTTCACCCCGTCCTCATCATCTATACCGTTGAGGTCATCACCGTTTGCCTCATCAGAGTACTGTTGTGAAGCTTCCCCGTCAGGTTCTGTGCCAAGGTACCTGCGGCCGTCCATAACATGGTCAACCGACCCGTAGCTTACCGGTGCATCGCCAAAGTCATTTGTAAATGCCTGCATGACTGCCAGGGAGAGTTCAAATGACCGAGGAGAAGGGGTAGACGCAGGATCACTGCCGGGCCCTGAAGGAAGGGTGGCGGCCGTCAGAAAAGGCAATACCAGGAACAGTGATCTTATTTTTTTAATTTTTGCCATTTCTTTGTTTTTCAGGAACGGGCATTGGCTGCAGGTCCTAAAGAGTTACAAGTTAGGGATGAATGAAGGCATATGCAAAGATTATTTGATTGCCTGATATTTTCCTTATCAGGTAAAAGTTGCCCGGACTTACATTTTTCCGGCTCTTCATGTCTGCCGGATATGTCGTACAGCATAAAATGGGATTTGACGAACAAGCCTGATCAGTTGATAAAGAAACCATTGAAAATGATTAAAGTTCCGGGTGAAAAAAGATTTGACTTTAACAACTGACTGTCATAATTTTACACATCGCATTCATTTTGCGGCAATGCAATTTTATTTTTTATCCAACAAGAGAAACGGGAGGTATTTATCATGACTGAAAGAGTGAAAGAGTTTTCACCTGCATCGAATGCAGTTTACGGGCTTGGGCTTATAGGGGCTGCCATCTACTTCATCTCGGGAGCTACAGGCTTCTGGATGGGGGTGCTTGGATTCCTTAAGGCTATTGTCTGGCCGGTGTTCCTGGTACTGGAGGCATTCAGGACCCTGGGGGTTTAAGCCTGTATCCGGCACGGACTTTTGCGCCTTCAGTCCATACAGGAATAATTAGTCCGATCCTGGATTTTGATTGCTTACTCTGTGGCAGGTTCCAACTGGGCTTCGCCGCAGTAGCGGCATATCTTTGCGGTTAACTGGATCTTTTCACCGCAATTGTGGCACTCCTTTAGCTCACCGATGCCTGACATCAGTTTCTCTTTCTCATCGGAAATGATACCCTGGAAAAGATTGAGTTCGGTATCCGTAATGAATTTTACCGGGTGTGCCATACTGCCCCCGGCATATTCAATAATCAGATACCTTTTCCTGAGCTTAATTATGAGCCAGATGCCTGCAGCAATAGAAACAGCCGCTATGCCAAGCATGATGTATGTTGACTGACGCACGTCAGACAGCAGGCCGAGAGTGGCTGCCAGCACGCCGAACATAACCAGCGCTGATCCCGGAACTGGCTTTGTGATCTCCTTGCAGGCGGTGCCGGTGACATCATGCAGGCTGACTATCTTTTTTCCCCTGCTTGCCCTGAGGCCGCCGCCGTAAATGCGTGAGCGTGATTCATACAACCTGCCCACCTGGTAGATCCTCTTGTCTGAAATAATAATGGCGGAATCCGAAAGATCGTCATCCACCAGCAGTGATGAGAAGTAATCCTGACCCAATATCGCCGTGAACTTTTCGTGCTGCGACGCAAAGAGGTTTTTGTAATTGTATTTCATCGATATTGTCAGTTAAGCAGCAGGTCTCTTATCGCCCGCAGTTTTCCCATCGCCTGCCCAAATTTCGCGAATAAAGCTCATAGTTTGAGCGCTACAGCCCTCAAATAGAGGATAATTTTGACCAACAATGGGCCGAAGAGGGTAAATGGACTGAGTTCGTAGGTTATGCACTTCAGTGAGGCTCAACTGCCGGTCATTCAGGGCAATGACCTGCAGTACTCACCCGGGACACCGGCACGTTTCGTCGGGGTAAATGTCACATTTCTAATGAAATAGGTAGTGTTGAATAAACATTTAACAGATTGCGGGCACTGGTCGTCTGAAACCTGCCGCCATTACTCGAAATGCAGTGAAAGCACCCAGATGCGTGATTTAATCCTTTCTATGGTGTTGCAGTATTCCGGGTATTCCGGATGAGGATCATGAACCAGTACATCTGTTAGTCCGTTTGACATCTTCAGATCCACGGCAAGCCTCAGCTCCCCAAGGAAAAAACCTACTCCCGCACCTGCCTCATAATAAAGGTCCGGCTTGTTCAGCCTCAGGTAAACAGGGCGCTCCAGGCGGTATTTTTCCTGGGCGTAGAAATCATACCTGTAATTAATTCCTCCGATGATGTACGGCTTGAAATTCTGCATTCTCCACCCGTATCTCAACTGCAAAGGCAACTCAATGAAACTCGATTCCAACTTCTGCGGACTGAAGACGGTATCATGAGTCCTTTCAGATAAGTAGTTTACGTTTCTCTGGCCAAAGGAAATTCCCGGCAGAAACCGGATATCAAAGAACTGGTTCAGCCTGAAATTGAGTGCGAGATGAATATTCAGCCCCGGAAAAACGGAACCCATTGAGGGATACACTGAGTCAGTGGCTGTGAATTGATCCGAAGGGTCTATGCCGAAAGTCATAATATTTAACCCCAGGGTGTAACCTGCACTGAAAAACTTTTCATCTTCCCACGGACCATCAGACGGGATCTGGTTCTGCCCTGACAGTCCCAGTCCGGCCAGCATAAACACTGCCGCAAACAGGATTCTTTTCATTTTACCAGGTATTGTCATGGACACATCCGGATTCAGGTCACGAAGATAGCTAATCCGGACGATTCTGTCATTATGTTCCGTGAAGGTCGGGAGAAGCAAGATGACCTTCCCGGGGTCAGGAAAAATCATATAAATCAGAACGGGGTGCAGACGTAGCCGTAAGATTCAAGCTTGCTCTTGGTGGATGCATTGCATACATCCTGCCAGTCATTGGGATTATGAGGATTCTCGCAATACCAGCAGATATTAACCGTATCACATGACGCGAAACTAAGCATGTAAACAACCACAAGGATTACCGCTGAACGCAGAATTATTTTCTTCCTCGCAGACCTCATACCGGCTTTTCCTTTCATCGCGTACAAATTTATATCAGTGGAGGGCAGATTTCAAAATCATTTTTCACTTCATCTTCCCTGAAATGCACCCCGGCATATAACTTCCGAAGCAATCAGTGCCTTTCAGGGATGTAAACAAGCCTTGTCCTGTATGACTTGCCTTCATACCAGGCTGTGATGGTATATACTCCCGGGGCAAGCCCATGTTCAGAAAGGTCAATCATTGTTGTTCCTTCAATATCCATTGAAAGCGCCGTGGTTCCCGTTGCCGAAATGAACCTGAGCTTCATGGGGCTGCTCATAACTTCATTCACACTAACCACAACCATTTTGCTAGCCGGGTTAGGATAGATCCGGAGTTCGCCCCACTCCATAATCACAGGTTTTTCAACAGCAGTGGAAACCGGGTCATCTGCAAATGGCGAACCTCCCTTGTTCATTGAGCGCTTCCAGTACGAAGCCAGATCCGGGTTGCCGGAAGGGTCTGCAGCCTGTGAGACAAGCGAATAGCCTTCGCCGTCAGGTTCTGCGGGCCATGGTGATTCATCAGAGAAGGTAAATGAAAAAATTCTGTTGCCATTTTTATCAGTGACCAGCACGAACTCCCCGGCGTTGGAGAGATTACCGCTGTAGTTGCCGCTGGGACTCATCCCGTAGAAAGAATAGAACTCCTCTGGTTTGGATGCGACCACCCAGAATCCTTTCGGTGGCAGCATTGTTCCGTCTGGTACCCTGTAGTAAACAGCCGTATCGAGGGTGATGCCGGAGATGCTCACTGCACCTTTACCCGTATTCTTCAGCTCAATGAATTCAAGGTCTTTGCCGTCAACCGTATCAGCACTCCTTATAAGGTCAGCCGGGTGATAATGCAACTCCGTTATCTTCAGGTTGCTGTAGTCTTCATTGACAGCCGTGAACTTCACCTCTTTCAGGGCGCTCCACACCTGGCCGTCAAGGATGCGCGACCTGAATATCATTGAGCCGGGCACCCCAAGTGTGGAACCGTTCTGCGCAGCCACAGCCTTTGATGAAACCGATCCGCCCGGCAGGCGAGGATCACTTCCGTCAGTGGTGTAGTAAATCTGGCCACTGGCATTTGGGTTCTCCAGAGTCACCGTTATGGGGTTGGCAACGGCCTTTTCGTCCCAGATTGTAAGACCAGACTCCTTTACTACCGTAGGTGCAATAGCCGGGTAGAGCCTGGCTGATTTAAGCTGGCTGATTACTATGTCTGACCTGACGGGAAAGAAACTGTTCGTGAGGTCATCAATCTCCGGCAGCCAGTCATCATTTTTGTTTCTGGGCTTCTGTGTTTTCGAATCTCCCCACCGTGCTGATTCTGCAATGATAGCCATATCAACCTGCTCCTTCCTTGCGTTGAAACGGTTGAGTGATTTGCCCGGAGACAGAACACCCCCTGTGGCGAAACGTTTGTATGCCCTGTCTGCAAAGCGCAGCCTGTATTCAGCATTGGAGGTCAGCTTCTGATGCAGCCACTGGGGCTGGAAATTATTCAGGCCTGAAACGGTCATTGCAGGATCATCGATAATCACCCTGTTCTCGTTAATGCCATTGCTGAGCGAATACTGATACACAAACATCGCATGTTCTGAATCATGTGCCAGGAAGACAAATCCTTCGCCCTTGTTCTTCCGGTTAAGGATGGCAAAATAATTGTTTGCCATGGCATTGCCGTAAAATGCTGAGACAGGTGCGTCAAAATTGCCGGTATAGAAAATGACCAGCATGTAATCTATCAGGTTGTCAATGTCAACCCAAACCCTCGTGTTCCTGACGGGTTTGCCGTTCTGGTCCTTCCCCTCCAGGGCGAAATAGTCACTGTTGGAGGTAAATCCCGACACACAGCGGGTGTAAAGTTCCTGCCAGGCGCTCATGGTACCGTCGGTTGCCTCGTTGAAATAGGGCCAGGCATCAACGGAGACCTTTACCACATCATAGTCTTTGTCGCTGTCCCCGAAATAGGATTCGGCATAGTCGGCATCAGGGCGTTCCTCGGTCTGGTAAAGGCCCCAGTACATGCCGTTGAGGTACAGGTGATAATATCTTCCGCGGGTATATGGTTGGCCCATGTCACGCTGCGTATCCCTCGAAAAGATGTCCCTGAGGAAGGTATTATGCGGATCGCCGTCCTTGCTCCATGAATAGTTCTGTTCGGTTCTCAGATCTACCTTGTCGAACTCTGTGGCTCCCTCGTCGCCGAAGAGGGGATAGAGGAGCTTGCCCGGTCCGTACTCCTTCCTGAAGAAGAGCCTGAAGGCATGTTTTGGGTTGTCCTGACTTCTGCTGGCGCCTCCGCGAATGCGGACACCCGCGTTTACACGAAAGCCGATGGTATTGTCAGGATTTATGAGTTCAAGTGAGCACTGCCTCTCCCACTCCTCGCCATGCATGTAGGCGTTGACATAAATACCCTGTGAAGAGCCGAACATGTCGGAATTATCAGTTACGAGTGATATTGATGGTATATCGGTCAGACTGGCCTTCATCTGCTGACTGTAGCGCGAGTCATTCACAACCTCGGGGTCCATCTCCAGGTCAATCAACTGGCCGTTGACCGATGATGTTGGCCAGTTGCCTCCCGGGTGTGTCTGGGTGAGTACCTTGTCAAGGAAAATGAATGATTTTGTTACGGGCCTCGAGGGCGAATAGCCGTCAGCGACCAGTGATGCACGCACCAGGAACACCGGCGTGGCTGGGCGGCCCGCAGAAATAGCCGGATCAATTCTCAGCGTAATAGCCGTATTGCTCCTGACGGCAGTTGATGAGGTCTGCGGATTGCTGCCGTCAATGGTATAAATGACATCATAGCCTGGCTGGCCGGAGGAGATGCGCAGGTCAAACGGGGCATCACAGAATCCCGCTTCGCGGTCAAAATTCAGGGGCAGTGTCTCCGGCACCTCAGGTATTGAGAGTGCCGCATCTGCAGAAAAGTCAAAGTAGAAGTCGGAACTGCCGAGAGAAACGTTAAAGGCCTGGATGCACAGCAGGTTTGTCCCTTCAACCAGAGGCACATCGGTTGAGTCAAGGTAAAAAGTCTCGAATGTGCCCGACTCATGGTTTGCCACTGCAATGCCATCGTAGGAAAGGATGGCAGGGGCGTTGCGGCTCATGACCCTGGTGCCGTTGACCCATATTACAAACCCGTCATCATAGTTAACCCTGAACCTTATGGTCTTGATCCGGTCAATTGAGAAAGCGTTGAATGAACTTCTCATGTAAATGGATGAGTATCTGTTCATCATGTCAGTGAGCACCACTCCGCCTGTTCCGTCTCCGTAACGGAAGGGAGCGTTTCCCTGGCTCCAGTCAGCATCGCTGAAAGCTGAGGTCATCCAGTCTGCCTGCAGGCTTGCAGCTTCTGACCCTTTAAGGTACCTGAATACGGAACCGGAACTGAATTCGATCTGCCCCGTGACAACTGAGCATAGAAGGATGGTGAGACTTATTACAATTATTCGGAGGCGCATCTCTTTACAATAATCCCGGGCAACAGGCAGCCTGCATGGCAGCCTGATCCCCGGGGGAAAGCCAAAAATAGCTCTTTTTTCCTTTATACGTCACACTGCGTGGGATGTTGCGGTATGTTGTACAGGAGGTAAAACCGGATTAATAAATCAGAAATTGCACAGGGCAGTATTTAACTGCGCCCGCCCGGGTGCCACAGATTCTTAAAGATCAGTCACTCACGACTGCAGGTCCGGAACGGAACCATTCAGAACTGAGCATACTCCACCCTCGTGATCCTCCTGGCTGCCTTGAGGGTATCATGCAGCAGGTCACTCAGGTGATGCAGCTCAAATTCCTTCCCGCCTCTCTCTTTTGCATAAAACTTGCTGATCTTTCCTGGCGATGACCTGATCACAATATCCCTGGTGAGGTTCATCAGGTAGGTTCTCCCATGCGGCAGACTCATTATGTGAAAACTGTAGTCCATATCGAATGAAATACCTGTTGTTTGTCAAAGCACCTGACGGTGTAAGTATTCCGGCAGCTGGATTCCGGAAATTCACTCATCCGTAAATAATTAACGTTCATGACGTAAAAAGATTGCTTCCAACGGGAGATTCCGGATACGAATTGTCACCCTGGCAGAGTTATATATTGTGAAATGAGATTCAGACCATCATCGAAAGACTGCATGACAATGAACAGGGAACCTGGCCGACAGTTTTACTTCATAGTGGCAACGGTACTGATTATGCTGATATCGGCTGGCATTTCAGGACAGGTAGTGAATGAAGAGGAAACCCTCAGCGGGGCAGGTGATGACAGCCTGAAGTGTAGTGATAACTTTTCCGCTTACAGGTCCGCCTTTCAGGGAGGAGACTTCGCCGGAGCTCTTGTCCGGTGGAGACTGGTGCTTTCCGGCTGCCCTTCCTTTTCCGAGGAAATCTATACCGACGGGGAATCGGTCTACAGGGAGCTGTTTCGCCACACAGGCGGACAGGAATACATTGACTCGATAATAATGATACTTACGCAGAGGACTTTTTATTTCGGGAACAAGCCCTCGAATGACCTTCATAAGGCTGAAATTCTGTTTGACCTGAAGGGTGATGATCCGGAATACCTTGGGCTCTGCTACAATATACTTTCGGAGGCAGCGGGCAGCTATCCCGATCAGATGGAATGCAGTCATTTTGTCCGCATGGCAACAGTAGCGGCAAGCCTGTATGCAATGGGAGTCATTGACGGTGAAGAGCTAGGAAATGCCTTTGTCATGGCAATCGGGACCGTTGACTGGCGGATTGAGAATCACATTGCAGGATGCGGCAATGCAGAGGACCTGAAGAATATGGAAACCTTTTACCGCACAAGCGGTGTAATGACATGTGAAGGACTGGAGACACTCTATGGCGAGAAGCTTGACCGCAATTTCAGGGATACGGTTTTTGTCAATAAGATATATGCAATGATCCATGAAGCCGGGTGCACCGGTTCGGATCTCTATTACAATGTTGCTGTTAAAATGTATGCCAATGACCGGTCGGCGAAAAATGCCGTCAGGCTGGCTGAACTGAACGGTGCCGCCGGCAACAATGACAAGGCAATATCATATTTTACGGAGGCATATAACCGTGACACAAACAGTGTTGTCAGGTCCGGGGTGCTGCTGAAGGTGGCACGGATGGAGCTTGGCCAGGGGAAGAGGCAGGAAGCCAGGGATCGTGCAGAG
>DAIDJT010000021.1 GCA_027451265.1 Bacteroidales bacterium
GACACACCACTCCCAGTCCTTCTCTATGTTGGCCGCATTGACAACAAGAAGGTATTTCTCAGCGCTGAACCGGTAGACAAGCAGGTCATCAACAATACCTCCCTTCCCGTTCGGGAAACAGGTATACTGTACCTTTCCGTCAGTGAGTGCAGATACGTCGTTGGATGTGATATGCTGCAGGAAACCGAGGGCACGCGGACCGTTGACCCAGAATTCACCCATGTGCGAAACATCAAAAACGCCAACCCCTGACCGTACCGTGAGATGCTCGTCAGTTATCCCGGTGTACTCAACAGGCATATTGTAGCCGGCAAAGGGAATGATCCTTGCACCAAGGGCCTCATGGTACTTTAGAAAAGGAGTATTTTTCATATTACTAAGCTTTTGGTTTTATAACAAAAGTAGGTCTTTTCGGATGATAAAAAGCTGCTTAAAATCATTTTTGGAATGGCTCTTTCCGACATTTCTCATACTCTGATGGTTTCATTATGCCTATATTTGTAATCTCAAAAAACGGCAGAGAGATGGAATACACGATTTTCAAGCCTGAATACCTGATGAGCATTACCGGCGGTGACACGGAGGTCATGGCGGAAATTGCCGGCATCTTTGGCAGCCAGGTACCGGAATTCCTCGCGGGGATGAAGAACCTGCTCGGGCAGGAAAAGTACTATGACCTGGGCCTTCTGGCACACAAAGCCAAGGGATCTGTCACCGTTCTGGGAATGGACGAAACTTCAAAGATGCTGAAGGAGTTTGAACTGCTGGCAAAAGCCGGCGAGCAAAAAGAGAGATACAGTGAGTTCATCTCAAGGTTTGAGGCTGACACAGCCAAAGTGATGGAAGAGGTAAATGACTACCTCGGCAAAAACAGGTGACACGGCATGGTAGAGACCGAAAGAACAGACGGCGTTGACATCCTGTGGTTCCGGACTGACCGCATCAATGCCCTGAATGTGGATGTGATCAGGCCCGTGATAATGAAGTTGTTTGAGACCCCGTATACCAGGGTGGTCATTGACATGGGCGGAGTCAACTATCTTGACAGTACAGCTTTTGCCATGTTCCTCTACCTTCTAAGGGTGGCCCGGTCAAACTACTGCACCTACAGGCTATGCTCCCTTACACCCGGCGCCAACGAGCTCTTCGAAATGCTTCAGCTTCACCAGTCGCTCGATATCTACCCTGACCGCACTGCCTGCATCGAGAGCTTCCGGCACAACTCCCCGTATTAGAGCCTGCCTGTCTCAAGTCTTTGAGCGCATTTGCCTGATTTCAGCAATCTGTCCTGTCAGGCATTGGTGATTACCAGGGCCCCTGACCTGACATCAACCACTACCTTCCTGCTCTTGTCAATGGTCCCTGCAATGATCTGCCTTGAGAGCTCATTTATTATATCCTTCTGTATCAGCCTCTTCACCGGACGGGCACCAAAGAGCGGGTCATACCCCCTGTCTGCAAGCCATCCCACAGCTTTTTCCGTCAGCTCGCTGCTGATACCCTTATCCTCAAGCATACGGGCAAGCCTGCCGAACTGCATCCTGACAATATCCCTGATCTGTTCAATTGTAAGGGGCCTGAACATGACTATCTCATCAACCCGGTTGACAAACTCCGGCCTCAGGGTTGTGCGAAGCATCTGCACCAGCTCAGCCCTGAGCTCCTCTGCCTTTTCCTCCGTCATTTCACCGCTGCTCTCCTCAATGCTTTCGCGGATGAGCGAAGAACCAAGGTTCGAGGTCATGATTATAATTGTGTTGCGGAAGTTGACAGTCCTGCCCTTGTTGTCAGTCAGCCTTCCGTCATCCAGCACCTGCAGAAGGATGTTGAAAACATCGGGGTGGGCTTTTTCGATCTCATCAAGCAATACAACCGAATAGGGCTTGTGCCTTATTGCCTCCGTGAGCTGCCCACCCTCATCATAACCGACATATCCGGGAGGTGCTCCTACCAGCCTTGATACACTGTGACGCTCCTGGTACTCGGTCATGTCTATCCGGGTCATCAGGTTTTCATCATTGAAGAGATATTCTGCCAGCGCTCTTGCCAGCTCGGTCTTGCCTACACCTGTGGTGCCCATGAAGATGAATGAACCTACCGGTCTCTTCTCATCCTGCAGACCTGCCCTTGACCGCCGCACGGCATCAGAGACAGCCCTGATGGCCTCATCCTGGCCTACAACCCTGCGATGCAGTTCCTCCTCCAGTCTCAGTAACTTGTCCTTCTCGCTCTCAAGCATCCGCGTAACAGGAATACCAGTCCACCTGGAGACGATTTCAGCAATATCATCTGATCTTACGTCATCGCGAACCATCGACCCGGTATTCCGTTTTTCCTCAATCGCCCTGGTCAGTTTCTCTATTTCCTTCTCGTTTTCAACAAGCTTGCCGTAACGTATCTCGGCAACCCTGCCGTAATCCCCGGCCCTCTCGGCCCTCTCGGCTTCAAACCTGAGTTCCTCGGTAGCATGTTTCTTTTTCTGCAGGCTTTCCACCAGCTCCTTCTCCGCACGCCAGCGTGCCTTGAGGCCATCACGCCCGGCTGCCAGGTCGGCTATCTCCCTTGAAAGTTCCTTCTCCTTTACGGTGTCACCGTCACGCTTCACGGCCTCCCGCTCTATCTCAAGCTGTCTTATCTGCCTGTCAGCCGTATCAATCTCCTCGGGCACTGAGTTCATCTCCAGCCTGAGCCTGGCGGCTGCCTCATCTATCAGGTCAATGGCCTTGTCAGGAAGGAACCTGTCAGTAATGTAACGGTAAGAGAGGTCAACGGCAGAGATGATTGCCTCATCCCTGATGATCACCTTATGGTGTGCCTCATACTTCTCCCTCAGTCCCCTCAGGATGGAGATTGCATCTGCCCTGTCAGGTTCATCAATCATCACCACCTGAAAACGCCTCTCGAGCGCCTTGTCCGTCTCAAAATACTTCTGGTACTCATTAAGCGTAGTTGCGCCTATGGCGCGAAGCTCACCCTTTGCCAGCGCCGGCTTAAGGATATTGGCTGCATCCATTGCCCCTTCGCCCTTACCGGCCCCTACGAGAGTGTGTATCTCATCAATGAACAGTATCACGTCACCGTCAGATGCGATGACCTCATTGACAACTGACTTGAGACGCTCCTCAAACTCACCCTTGTACTTGGCTCCTGCAATCAGCGCCCCCATGTCAAGCGAGAAGATACGCTTCTGCATCAGGTCTTCCGGCACGTCACCACGCACAATCCTGTGAGCAATCCCCTCAGCAATGGCAGTCTTGCCGACGCCCGGCTCACCAACCAGGATAGGGTTATTCTTTGTCCGGCGTGACAGTATCTGGAGGACTCTCCTGATCTCCTCATCGCGACCGATTACAGGGTCCAGCTTCCCGGCCCTGGCACGCTCGTTGAGATCAATGGCATACCTGTTCAGCGAGTCATAAGTCTCCTCCGATGACTGGCTGTTCACCTTCGCCCCCTTGCGCAGGTCAGCTATGGCGGTTGTCATTGACCGGGTTTCCATGCCGTTATCCTTCATAAGGCGGGCAACGCTGTCTGATGACTCAGAAAGAGCAAGAAGAAGATGCTCCACTGAAACGAACCGGTCCTGCATCCGCGCCGCATGGTCTGCGGCACGCCTGAAAACCGCGGAAGCATCCTGCGAGAAGTAGGGCTCTCCCCCGGTGACCCGCGGGTACCCGTCAATGATGGCATCAAGGGCCCTGCCGAAAGCTGCAGCATTGCCACCTGCCTTTGACATGATATATGAAATTATACTCTCGGCCTCTGTCATAATACCCTTGAGCAGATGCCCGCACTCAATTGCCTGCTGGCCCTTGCCGGATGCAATTGTCACTGCCTTCTGCACAGACTCCTGCGCCTTTATTGTAAAATTCTCGAAATTCATCTTTCCGGACTTTTGCCCATACTGTTCAATTCTCATGCCAATCTCTGTCCGGAGCCTTATTCATGCCATTATGACAGAGACGGCATAATATAGGTAAATCCGGGCCGTTATTATAATCCCGGGAACTTGAACAGGGTTCCTGAAACCTCTCCGGATGAACGAGAAAATACTTAATACCCTGATGCACCTCTTTGCCATCATTGCCCCTGCACAGGGCAATGAAAACGACCGGCGGGGAGTGGTTGAGGCATTTCTCAGACCACAGCTTAACCAGGAAGGTGTAAAGGCTTACCTTAAAATCTTCGATGCATACTATGCAGAGGCCCAGGAGAGGTTGAAAAAGGGTAAGGAAGCCCGAAGAAACTCATCAATTTCGGTGAGGATCATCAAGATATGCTTCGACATCGGGAGACAGCTCACACTCAACCAGAAAATAATCGTCCTGGTACAGCTCCTCGAATACTGCCGGTCAGACCATAAAGGGGTCAGCAACACAGAGATCGAATTCATCATTACCGCAGCTGAAGGCTTCAATATCAACCCGGAAGATTACCAGCTTATACAGCAGTTCATTCTGTCATCAAAGGAGGAAGTGCCTGAATCATCCCAGGTACTGATAATTGACAGTGACAGGGTAACTAAATACGAGAGGACACACCATATTGTCAATGATTCATTCCGGGGCCAGGTAAGGGTTCTGAACCTGCCGCAGGCTGACATGCTCTTCATACGGTCATTCGGTACCGGCGAGCTGCTCCTGAGCGGCCAGCTGAGGCATGAAGACAAGGTGTATCTGTTTGAACGGGGAGCCTCGCTCAAGTTCATGAGCAGCAAACCTATCTATTACTCAGAGGTCATCAGGCAGTTCCTTGACGAGAGCGCACTGGCCTCAAGGGTGGTCTATGAGGCAAATGAAATAGAGTACAAATTCAAGGGTGGCCAGGTGGGACTTCACCGCATGAGCTTCGCGGAGGAATCCGGAAGGCTGATCGGTATAATGGGAGCCTCAGGGGCAGGAAAATCAACCCTTCTGAGTGTCCTCAACGGCACCAACAGGCCCGACTCCGGAGAGGTGCTTATCAATGGCGTCAACATCCATAATGATCCGGAAAAGATCAAAGGTCTGATAGGATTTGTGTCACAGGACGACCTCCTGATTGAAGAACTCACCGTCTTCGAGAACCTCTTCTACAATGCCAAACTCTGTTTCGGCAACCTGGATGACGAGGCAATCAACCATAAGGTGGATGATGTGCTGCACAGCCTTGGCCTGTATGATATTAAGGACATGAAGGTAGGCACTCCGCTCAACAAGAAAATTTCCGGAGGTCAGCGCAAACGGCTTAACATCTCACTCGAACTGATCAGGGAACCGGCAATAATGTTCCTTGACGAGCCGACATCCGGACTTTCATCACTCGACTCCGAGAATATTCTCGACCTTCTCAATGATCTGAAACTGAAGGGTAAACTGATATTTGTTGTCATTCACCAGCCATCCTCAGACATCTTCAAGATGTTTGACAGGCTGATTTTTCTTGATACCGGAGGCTACATGATTTACTATGGCATCCCGGTAAGGTCAATTGACTATTTCAAGGACAGGATGCAGCTTCCAAGGTATAATGACAGTGAATGTCATGCCTGCGGGAATGTCAACCCGGAGCAGATATTCAGTATAGTGGAGTCAAAGGTGCTGGATGAGTTCGGACGCCCCACGATGACACGGAAGGTATCTCCCCCTGAATGGAGCCACTATTTCGACTCCCGCAGGGAAGAGCGTCCTCCGCATCCTAAGGCGGGCAACAGCATCCCCGAGATCACACTTCGCACACCGGGCAAACTGAAACAGTTCACGGTGTTCGTGAAACGAGACATACTGGCAAAGCTTTCCGATGCCCAGTACCTCATCATTACCCTTCTTGAAGCCCCGGTGCTCGCGCTGTTCCTGGCCTTTATAATAAGGTATTTTGATGAAAGTGTAAGCAAACCTGACTACACCCTTATTCAGAACAGCAACCTGCCGGTTTACATTTTCATGTCAGTGATAGTGGCAATTTTCATGGGTCTGACAGTAAGCGCGGAAGAAATCATCAAGGACAGAAAGATTCTTAAGCGTGAGGCTTTTCTCAATCTCAGCTGGAACAGTTACCTCCTCTCAAAGATCGGAGTTCAGTTCCTCATCTCCGCCATCCAGGCTGCTTCCTTCGTTGCCGTCGGCAACTCAATATTTGGTATATGTGGCATGTGGTTCGAGTACTGGCTGGTGCTCTTCTCATGCTGGGCCACCTCAAACATGATGGGCCTCCTGATATCAGACAGCTTTAAAACGGTGGTCACAATATATATTCTGATCCCCTTCCTCGTCATTCCCCAGATAATCCTCAGCGGCATCATCGTCAAATATGACAAGCTTAATCCCACTATCTCCTCTCCTGTATCAATACCTGTCTATGGCGAGATCATTGCTGCCAGGTGGGGTTATGAGGCGCTGGCCGTCGACCAGTTCATCAACAACAGGTTTGAGAAGCAATTCTACGGATATGATAAGGCAATAAGCATTGCAAAGTTCAGAAAAGACATCTGGTACAATGAGATGAAGAGCATCCTTTCAAGGCTGGAGAGTAACCTGGAGAGGGACAGGCTTGATGAGTCTGCAGGAAAAGACATGAGGCTCATCAGGAATGAAATTGAAGAGGAACTGGCGTTTACAGCCGCCGTTCCGTTTGACGTCAGCCTCATCACCCCTGATGCCATTACCGCAGAGGCAATAGGTGCGGCACGTGACTATATCGAGAGGGTCAGACGCTACTACATCGAGGTTTCAAGGAATGCCGTGGATGCCCGTGACCAGGCTATTATGGCCTTTGAGCGGACTGACAGGGAAGCCTTCATAAGGATGAAGAAGCAATATACTAATGAATCTCTTGAAGAGTTCGTCAGAAATGACAACGAAAAAGACAAGATAAAGCGTTACCGCGACAGGCTCTACCAGAACTATGACCAGATCTTTTATGACCCGGCCCACCCGCTTGTGAAGGCTCACTTCTATGCACCCCGGAAACAAGTTTTCGGACTCTTTGCCGGCACGCTCCCTGTCAACACCGCGGTGATTTGGTTCATGACGCTGTGTCTCTACATACTGCTGTATTTCAGGGTCCTGCATTCCATTCTTGATTCCTCGGAAAAGTTCATCAGGGTCAGGCGTGACAGGCGCGAAGGCAAATCCTCACGATAGTTATCATATAATCAGGGGGGGTATCTGCCACCTGGCAGACACCCCCCCGTTGATGTTATAACCGATCCTGAACCCTTAAAAGGCCCTGTTATTCGACAATCTCAACCATCTTGAAAGGTACCTTGATGATTGAATCATAATCCTCGCCGGCCTCAAGCATATCCTCATCGTCCTCTTCGTAGAACCAGTTTATTTCCACGTCATGCTTTGACCTGTGAATTGACTCCAGTCGCTTGAAGACGTCAAGTATGCATTTCGATGAGCTGGTATTGAAGTATTCAAGGCGTATGTTTACCACAGTCTTGTCAAGCGGCCCCTGCATATACTGGTCAAGCCACTCGTTAAGCGGTTTGTAAAATTCCACCGAGTTCTCGGGAATTGACCTCCCCTTGATCTCAAACACACCTTCCCTTGCATCAAATTTTATTGACGGTGTTTTTGGCGTTCCTTCAATAATGATCGGTTCCATAGCTATCTGATTTTTGTTAATTGTTCTATACCGGTGCCACAACTGCACTGAGCCGGAAAGCAGTATTCAGGTTATCGTATTTTTTAAACCTGAAATCAATGCGGTGGCCTGTCTTCCTGGCGATATCAAGCAACCCCAGCCCGCCAAGCCCCTTTGCCGTTATCTCCTGGTGATTAAGGATATCCTTGTATTGCTCCTTAATTTCCTCAGGCGATGAACGGTTTATCCGGGTCAGTTTCTCCTCCAGCTCCTTTACTCTCACAGCATCCACAAAATTGCAGGTTGTGATGCGATAACCCCGCCCGATCTTCTCCATTACCACCATCCCGAACCTGTCAGGCCTGGCTGCATGGTAACCTCTGGGCACCCTGTCAGAGTGATGATAGAGGTTCTGAAGGCTCTCAACAAGCACATTGTAAACCTTCTTCCTCAGCCTCGGGGCTTCACGCGTCGCAAACAGCTTTTTTTCCACAAGGTCCAGAGCCTTCGTTATCGTATCCGAATCAACGTTTCCCTTGTAATAAAGGACTGCTCCTCTGATGTCAAGGTCGCTCACAAGATTTTCAAGGTCAAAGCTCATCGGGCCTCTGTGCAAGTATCCAAAGCTAGAACGAGTAACAAAAATAGATTATTGTTGATAAACGCCAACATACCTTCTTATTATTTTGGATATGACACCCGATTTCTGATTTTGGTTGCACCGGCACCTGTGAAACATTTTTCAAAGCACTTCTGTATCTCTGTTTTTCCTTGTTCCGCTGTAAAGCTCATACCCCTGGAAACGGCATTCAATGTCGCCGTTAAGCAGTTCAAACTTGCGAAAGGGCCTGAGGGCAACCTGTTTGAGGGCTGCCATATCACCTGAAAGGATCCAGGCTGTGTACCCGCCATAGCTATGCTTCAATACAGAGCCTATCCTTCCATAAAACTCAGCCGTATCCGGAGTTTCAATACGACGCCCGTACGGCGGGTTCATTATAAGAGTTCCGTTTTCTGCAGGCGGAGGCGATGTAA
Source organism: Bacteroidales bacterium (assembly GCA_027451265.1). Classification (GTDB taxonomy): domain Bacteria; phylum Bacteroidota; class Bacteroidia; order Bacteroidales; family VadinHA17; genus SR-FBR-E99. The sequence continues at coordinate 8,605 of DAIDJT010000021.1, forward strand.
AGAAATCACGTTCCTCTATCCCAACCGTATCTTCAAGCCCGGCAGCCTTCATATTAGTTCGGGCAGAGGCACAGGCTTCCGGCGAAATGTCACTTCCGTATATTTTCACCGGTGATTTTCTCTCGCGCTTTTCAGCATCAAACTTCACTGACCTGAAAAGGGCAGCATCATAATCCTTCCACCTCATGAACCCGAAGCTCTTCCGGAATCTGCCGGGTGCAATGTTACGGGCAATCAGTCCCGCCTCTGCAACAATTGTTCCTGATCCGCACATGCCGTCAGCCAGCGGCGTACCTGCCTTCCAGCCTGCAAGGGCCAGCATTCCTGCTGCAAGCACTTCGCCGAGAGGAGCCTCTGACATCCCCTGCCTGTACCCTCTCTTATAAAGTGGCACCACCGTGGAATCAAGCGAGATGTTCACCCTGTCATTACTTATATGCACATTCACCAGCAGGTCCGGATCACGTGTATCCACCGACGGCCGCCCAAGTGTCAGCCTGCGGAAGAAATCGGCAATGGCATCCTTGACCACAAGGGCTGCATATCCTGAATGGGAAAAATGAGGCGAGTTGACCACAGCCGTCACCGCAAATGTTTTGCCGGGGTCAAGGTACCGATCCCACTCAACCGCGACTGCTCCGTTGTAAAGGTCTTTCTGACCTGAGATGCCAAACGAAGAAACTGGCAAAAGAACAGACAAGGCCAGGCGACTGCGGTAATTGACTGTGTACAAAAGCAACTTTGACCCTTCAAAGGCGACAGCCCTGTTGAGGACACTGACACCGGTGGCGCCAAGGTCCTTCAGCTCGTCTGCCAGAACCTGCTCAAGGCCGTAATGCGTTTTCGCAAGAAGTTTCATCACTGCAGCTTTCGGTATCCCAGGAGCGTTTCATACAGCAGGGAGTCATTTAGCACCTCAAGAGCTCTCCTGAGTGCATAGTCATCCTCATTTATGATGATGAAATATTCGTTCATGTCCCACAGGTCACGGGCAACCAGCGCCTTCATCACCGTCTTTATCTCACGTTCAGATACATCATACTGCGCCTGGTCAAACCTGACACCGTTCTTCTCACCTGCTGCCCTGAGTTCCCCCATGGCCAAATTGTCAATTTCAAAATTCTTCCTGAAAGTCTCAAAGTCCCTGTACCTTCTCGTAAGCTGGGAACGGTTGCGGTCAGTGTATGAAAGCATGAAGTTCGTCAGGGTGGAGGTCCTGATAAGGTCACGATAATAATCGGAGTAATACGTGGTGTCAATCGGGATAAAAATATCCGGACTGATGCCACCACCGCCATAAACAACACGTTTATTTCTGATGGTGAATGCTTTAAGCGAATCAGGCAGGTTAAGACTGTCAGGGTGAATCAGTTCACCGTTGAAATACCTGCTATAATATTTCTGAAAATACTTGTCAAAACCTTCATCATAGGAAGTCTGTATGGAACGCCCTGAGGGTGTATAATACCGTGCAATGGTAAGCCTTAACTCCGAGCCGTCAGGCAGCGGGAAACGGTTCTGTACCAGACCCTTGCCAAAGCTCCTGCGGCCGATGATCACACCCCTGTCCCAGTCCTGTACCGCCCCGGCAAGGATTTCGCTTGCCGATGCGGAACCCTCGTCAAGCAGTATTGCTACGCGTGCCCTGGTCAGGTTCCCTGAAGGTGCTGACCTGTAATCCTGCCGCGACGTATGCAGCCCTTCCAGGTATACAATAAGTTCATTTCCGGAAAGAAGTTCATCGGCTATCTGCACCGCCGGGACCATGTAGCCGCCGGAGTTGCCCCTCAGGTCTATCACCAGGTGCTCCATTTTTCCGGCCCTGAGCTTCTCCGCCGCCTGCGAGAACTCAACCGCAGTCTGCTCGGAAAAACGGCTGAGCTTGATATAACCAATTTTATCAGTCACCATGTATGCAGCATCAAGACTGTTTACAGGTATCTTGTCACGGGTGATTGTGAAATCAAGCAATTCCCTTTCACCCTTCCTGAAGATTGTCACATCCACCTTGGTGCCCTTCGGCCCCCGGAGCCTCTTCTGAACCCCGGTTGTCGTCATGCCGACACCCGTCACCTTCTCCCCGGCAATTGAAATAATCCGGTCACCGGCAAGAATGCCCACTTTCTCGGAGGGTCCCCCTGGGATGGGAGAAATAATTATTATTGTGTCGTTAAGCAGGTTGAACTGTATCCCTATTCCTTCAAAATTTCCCTGCAGGGGTTCATTCTCTTCCTGGACATCCTTTGCAGGTATATAGACTGAATGAGGGTCAAGGTTGCGAAGGGTGCCGATGATCATCTGCTCGGTAAGGGCTGAGATATTGACACTGTCAACATAGATGGCCTCAAGCAGCGCCAGGGTCTTGCCCAGCTTGAATGTTTCCTGGGTGAGCCCCTGTGACCGGAGCAGGGTGCCCTGAATCAGCAGGGCAGCCGTCAGCGTTAATATAAGTTTCTTTGTCATTTCAGATTTTTTCTCATGTCGTCACTGCAAATACCGTTCCCAATGGTACGGGGTTTTAGCGGGACTGTCACAGGAGTAAGTTAACTTCCTGCTGCGGCCCTCAGGAAAGGGATCTATTCCCACTCAATTGTTGAGGGTGGCTTGGAGCTGATGTCATAAACCACCCTGTTGACTCCCTTAACCCTGTTGATAATCTGATTGGATATCTCCGCCAGGAACTCATGCGGCAGATGACTCCAGTCTGCCGTCATGCCGTCAGTGGAGCTCACGGCTCTCAGGACCACGGCATTTTCGTAGGTTCGCTCATCACCCATCACTCCCACTGACTGCACAGGCAACAGAATTACGGCTGCCTGCCACACCTTGTCATAAAAACCGTTCTTCTTCAGCCCTGAAATAAATATCTCGTCCGCATCACGCAGTGTTTCAAGCTTTGCCGGAGTAACATCGCCAACTATCCTTATTGCCAGCCCCGGTCCGGGGAACGGATGTCTCCCGAGTATTTCACCAGGCATGCCCAGGGCCTGACCTACCCTCCTTACCTCATCCTTGAAAAGAAGGCGAAGGGGCTCAACCACCTTCAGGTGCATCTTCTCAGGCAGGCCGCCCACGTTGTGATGAGACTTGATAGTGGCTGAGGGGCCGTTAACCGAAACTGATTCTATTACGTCGGGGTAGATGGTTCCCTGGGCCAGCCATTTAACATTCTGCACCCTGTGAGCCTCGCGGTCAAATACCTCGATAAATTTACGGCCAATAATCTTTCTTTTCTTCTCGGGATCATCAACCCCGCGCAGCCCTTCCACAAACTCAGCAGAGGCGTCAACACCCAGCACATTGAGTCCCATGCGCCTGTAGGCGTCAAGCACTGCACTGTATTCATTCTTGCGCAGAAGGCCGTTGTCAACGAAGATCGACGTCAGCCTGTCACCTATTGCCCTGTCAAGCAGCAACGCAGCTACCGACGAATCTACGCCACCGGAAAGACCGAGCACCACCCTGTCATTGCCAATCTGTTCCTTCAGCGACCGTACCGTCATCTCAACAAATGACTCAGGTGTCCATTCTGCATGGCATCCGCAAATGCCCCTCACAAAATTGCCGAGCATTTTTGTCCCTTCCGTGGTATGGTACACTTCAGGATGAAACTGTATGCCCCATGTCTGTTCTCCCGTGATGTGGAACGCAGCAAGGCTGACATCTTCAGTGGAGCCTGTAATATTATAGCCATCCGGGGTTCTGATTATTGTGTCACCGTGTGACATCCAGACCTGGGTCCCGGGTGTGACACCGGTAAAAAGAGGGTCAGCAGTGTCGATCTTAACCAGTTTTGCCCTGCCGTATTCCCTTGTTTTTGATGGCAGAACCTCACCGCCATAGGCATGGGTCAGGTATTGTGCGCCGTAACATACTCCAAGTAGCGGCACCCGGCCCTTGATACCCTTCAGGTCCGGAAACGGGGCTTTTGCGTCACGCACTGACCACGGGCTGCCAGAAAGGATGACCCCCTTCACGGTTCCGTCAGGAGCGGGGAAGCTGTCAAAAGGATATATTTCGCAATATACGTTCAGTTCCCTTACACGCCTGGCAATCAGCTGCGTATACTGGGATCCGAAATCGAGGATCAAGATTTTTTCCTGCACCTTTGATTAATTAGGCATTTATCAAGGGGGCAAAGATAATCAATCTGTGGTTACACAGTCATTACCCGATCTCATATGTGACCCCCTCCCGGGCAGCTTCACTGCAGGGAAATATCTGACGGGCCTCTTCCTCGAGCGGGGCAGTTGACCTGTATCGTGCCGAGAAATGGCCGAGGAGCAGTTTCCCCGCACCCGCCTCCAGCGCCACCTTAGCCGCATGGCTGGCTGTTGAGTGACGCGTCGTCACTGCCAGTGCGTCATTGTCGGCTCCGAAAGTAGCTTCGTGGTAAAGAAGATCAACACCACTGACATATGATGACAACTTTTTAAACCAGCCGGTATCGCTGCAGAATGCATATGATGCAGGGCGGTGGGGTTCATGCGTGATCTCCGCACAGGGGATGACCTGGCCGGTCTCACGTATGATGTCCCCGCCTCTCCTTGCATTGCCAATCTCTTCAACGGAAAGCCCGTACTCTTCAATCTTCTCCTTTATCATATTGCGGTCAGCCATCTTTTCGCGAAACAGATAACCGTAAGTGGGGATGCGGTGCTTCAGCGGAAATGAGAACACCTCCACCCTTTTGTCGTCAAGAACCTTCTTCATGCTGCGCCCTGAGACGGTGTGCACGGTAAGGTCAAATCCGAGGTGGATGTCAAAATCGGCAAGGTGCTTTGCAATAAGCTCCTCTGCAGGAGCCGGGGCATAAAGGTGCAGCGGAGTCTTCCTCCCCATGAGATTGTATGTCGAGAGCAGAGGATAAACACCGAAGAAATGATCACCATGAAGATGGCTGATGAAAATATTGTTGATCCTGCCGAAGCGTATCCTGTAGCGGCGCATCTGCATCTGGGTTCCTTCGCCGCAGTCTATCAAAAACAACCGCTCATGCACATTAAGCACATGAGCGGTTGGATATCGGTCTGAGGTGGGCAGAGCAGAGCTTGTACCGAGTATGGTAAGCCTGAAAGCCATGCCGCCTTTTGTTCAGGAGATGAGTTTCTCTGCCTCTTCGGTATCAGCGGTTATGGAGAGAACAGTGTCAAGCTGCGAGATTGTGATAAGCCTCTCTACGGCCTCATTCAGCCCGCACAGCACAAAGGTGCCACCTGCGTTCTTGCAGAGCCTGTTTGCCACAAGAATGGCACTCAGACCTGATGAATCACAGTACTGGCACTTCTTAAGATCAAGAATTATGTTCCTCTCTCCCTTGCCGGAGATAAGCACCAACTCCGATTTCAGGGAGGGCGCTATGTGGGTATCAAGCTTCTCAGTCTCAATGCTTATAACTGTGCACTGCTTTTTGTTGTCAATGTTGAAGTCCATGGCTGATAATTTTGGCAACTAAAAATAAGGTTATTTTTTCTTTTTACCTACACTTTTAGCTTCTTTTTCTTCCATCTCATCCTTCAGGGCCTGAAGCTCAGTGATGTCTCCGAGAGTCGTTTTCTCAAGACTGGCCTTGATCTTGCGGGCTGCCTTCTTGGTGTTGTCAGCTTCGGAACGCCTTGATGCTGATTCGGATCCTTTTCTCTCATCCTCGAAAACGCGGCTGTGGGAAACGATGATCTTCTTGGCTCCCTTGTTGAACTCAATAACCTTGAAGTTGAGCTTGTCTTCAACTGCTGCCTGGGTGCCGTCTTCCTTAACAAGATGCTTCGGAGTCGCGAAACCTTCCACTCCGTAAGGAAGTGCAATGATGGCGCCTTTGTCAAAGACCTCGATGACGGTACCTTCATGGATTGAATCAACAGTGAAGAGATCTTCAAACACATCCCAGGGATTCTCCTCAAGCTGCTTGTGGCCGAGGCTCAGTCTCCTGTTTTCCTTGTCAATCTCGAGGACAACAACGTCAATCTCGGCATCGATCGAAGTGAATTCGGCAGGATGCTTGATCTTCTTCGTCCATGACAGGTCGGAAATGTGGATCAGGCCGTCAACACCCTCTTCTATTTCAACAAATACACCGAAGTTGGTGAAGTTGCGAACGCGTGCCTTGTGGCGTGAATTGATGCTGTACTTCTGTTCAATGCTCTCCCATGGATCCAGCTTAAGCTGCTTGATGCCAAGCGACATCTTGCGCTCCTCGCGGTCAAGGGTCAGGATGACTGCCTCAACCTCGTCGCCAACTTTCATGAACTCCTGTGCGCTGCGCAGGTGCTGTGACCATGACATCTCCGACACGTGGATGAGCCCTTCAACACCCGGGGCAATCTCTACAAATGCGCCGTAATCAGCCATGACAACCACCTTGCCCTTCACCTTGTCTCCAACCTTCAGCCCTTCGCTGAGCGAATCCCACGGATGGGGTGTAAGCTGCTTGAGACCAAGTGCGATCCTCTTCTTGTCATCATCGAAGTCAAGGATAACGACATTGAGTTTCTGGTCAAGCTGAACGATCTCCTCGGGATGGTTGACCCTGCCCCATGAGAGATCGGTGATATGGATAAGTCCGTCAACACCGCCGAGGTCAATGAATACACCGTATGAGGTGATGTTCTTGACGGTACCTTCGAGTACCTGTCCCTTCTCGAGCCTGGAGATGATCTCCTTCTTCTGCTGCTCGAGTTCGGCCTCGATGAGCGCCTTGTGCGATACAACCACGTTCTTGAACTCCTGGTTGATCTTCACAACGCGGAACTCCATGGTCTTGCCTACATAAACGTCATAATCACGTATGGGCTTGACATCAATCTGTGATCCGGGAAGGAATGACTCAATGCCGAAAACGTCAACGATCATTCCACCCTTGGTGCGGCACTTGATGAAACCGGTGATGATCTCATTGTTTTCAAGGGCCGAATTGACGCGGTCCCATGAATTGTATGCCCTTGCCTTCTTGTGTGAAAGGACCAGCTGGCCCTTCTTGTCTTCCTGGCTCTCAACATAGACCTCTACCTTGTCTCCTACCTTGAGCTCGGGATTGTAGCGGAATTCGTTAAGGCTCACAACACCCTCGGACTTCTGCCCGATGTTGATAACCACTTCACGGTTATTCATTGAAATGACTGTACCATCAACAACCTCGTCAACTGCTACAGTTGAAAGGGTCTCTTCATATTGTTTCTCCTGGTCGGCCCGGCTCCTCTTTGATAAGAAACCATCTTTTTCATATGAATCCCAGTCAAACTCTTCAGGTGTTACGGCTGCTGCTGCCACTTCTGCTGCAGATGCTTCAGCCTTCACCTTTTTTTCTTTCTTTTCCTTCAGAATTGGCTGTTCCTCAGCAACCATCTCGCCTGCTGACTCAACCACAACCTCTTTTGATTTTACTGCTTCCGCTCCGGTCTCATTCTTGCTGACCTCTTCGTTTGCAATGCTGCCGGTCTGTTCGTTATTTTCACTCATTTTACTAAATTAATTGAAAATTAATAAGTTAGACATTATGTTGTAAAAAATCAGGTTGCAAAGATAATTATTTTTTTGATCAGGGAACCAACAATGGACAGATTTTCAGGTTATAAGAATTAAAA
>DAIDJT010000022.1 GCA_027451265.1 Bacteroidales bacterium
ATTTTTTTTCTTTATAAACTTTGAAACGCAAAGTACTTTAATCAACACATAAAAATGGAAACAGAAATCACAAAACAGGAAAAATGGTATGAGTCGATGACAATCAAAATGATTCTTATCGCCATCATGGGTCTGATGCTGCTCATCCCGCTTGCTCTCATAATGGAAGTTATAAGGGAGCGTTCGGCGAATGCCGAAACAGCACGGACTGAGATCGGTGCCCTGTGGGCCACGGCACAGACAGTTACCGGCCCGGTTCTCAATGTACCAGGGACAAGGGTGGTCTCAAATGACGGCTCGTTTGTAACCACAACCATGCACATTCTTCCTGATGAACTGAAGGTCAATGGTGTGCTGGAGCCCGAGATGAGGTACAGGGGCATCTATGAGACAGTAGTATATGACTCTGACATGGAGATTTCAGGAAGCTTCACAATTGCTGGTTTTGAGCAGCTGAATGATTACACCTGGGAGTGGGACAAGGCCTACATATCACTTGGTGTTTCTGACAACAAGGGAATCAGTGACAAGGCGGAAATCTCCATCGGGGGAGAAGTCATTGGCGCCATTCCCGGTGCTGGCCAGGCAGACCTGTTTGACAAGGGCATTTCGTTTCCATATGCAATTGATCCTGCCAGGCTGACCGGGGCAGGCGGCGCCTTCAGCCTCAAACTGGGTCTCCGGGGAAGCGGAAGCGTGGCTTTCTCGCCTGTCGGCAGGACAACAGAAGTGGCTCTCTCCTCAAAGTGGAATGCACCTTCATTTACCGGCAACTTCCTTCCGGCTGAACGCGAGGTTACCGATGCCGGGTTCACCGCAAACTGGGTTGTCACACATCTCAACAGGAGTTTCCCGCAGGTGTGGGAAGGGAAGCGCTATACGCCTTCAGACGATGCGTTTGGCGTTAACCTGATCATGGAAGCTGACCATTATACAAAAGCAGAGCGCAGCGCCAAGTACGGCCTGCTGTTCATCGCACTGACCTTCCTTGTGCTGATCATCATTGAGCTGCGGTCATCCCAGCGTATTCATATCTTCTATTATCTGCTTGTTGCACTGGCGCTTATCATGTTCTTCTCACTGCTTACAGCCCTCAGTGAGCATATCGGGTTCAACCCGGCATACCTGATCTCGGCGGCAGCCACAATAGGTCTCCTGACATTCTTCTTCAGGTCGTTGCTCGATAAGGGTTGGATGACCCTGCTCATCAGCGGGCTGCTTACCGGTCTGTATGTATTCATCTTCTTCCTGCTGGCGATGAAGGATTATGCATTCCTTGTCGGCAATATCGGGCTTTTTGTTCTGCTTGCCGCGCTGATGATCGTTTCCGCAAGGTACAAGCTGTTCAGGTCTTAGTTTGCGCAGGGCGAAGTGCCTCCGGCAGCAAGCCGCGAAGCAAAACTGTCCGCCAGGCTGCCCTGCCATCCGGGCAGTGCTGCCGCAGATCAGTTCTCCGGTGGAGCTGCCCTGCCATCCGGACCCTATCAGTATCTTCCTTCCGGTAATTTGCCGCTGTACATTCCCCGCTGTGCGACGACTCACAGCGGGGAAACCTTTTTTTATGCCGGCAAGGAATTGATCCGTCACATAATTATTATCGGGTTTTTCGACTAACTTACAGGGGCTGTTTAAAACGTACAAATCAATGATGCTTAAAAGGTATATTGAAGAAGGGGGACCTGATAAGTTTGACCTGGTTATCGTAGGCGGAGGCATTACCGGTGCCGCTGTTGCTTACATCGCGGCGGCACGGGGCCTGTCGGTCGCTCTGTTTGAGAAAAAGGACTTCGGTGGCGCCACCTCGGCAGCCACCTCGAAATTAATCCACGGCGGGCTGCGCTATCTCGCCAACGGCGAAGTGAAGCTGGTGCGCGAGTCGCTCCGCGAACGGAGGATCCTGGGCAACATTGCCCCGAACTTCGTCTATCCGCTGCCGTTCATCATGCCGATGTACAAGCGGTGGAGAGGCAACATCTGGAAGATGCTCATCGGGATGTATCTATATGACGCCCTATCATACGATAAGAAAGACACCTGGGACCGGACCAAGAGGCTCGAGAACCACAGGCTCATCAATCACAGGAAGACTATCAGGGTGGAGCCCAACCTGAAGATGGAAGACCTTAGAAATGCTTTCTATTTCTTTGATTACCAGAGCATATTCCCCGAACGGTTGACACTGGCATTCATCAAGTCGGCTGCTGAATACGGCGCCTCCGTCTCCAACTACACACCCGTGGAAGAATTTGTATTTGGTGAGGGGAGGAAGATCACCGGAGTCAAGGTTCGCGATCTGTTCACTGATAAAACCAGGGAGGTTCATGCCGGACTGATCATAAACTGCGGAGGCACATGGGCCGACAAGATCCTCGGCATGGCCACCGGATCAGGTCAGTTAGCCCACAGGGTCAAACGGTCGGAGGGAATCCATATCATTACAAAAAAGATTGCGGGTCACCATGTGGTCTCAATTCAAAAGGCTGACGGAGGGCATATGATGATCATGCCATGGCGTGACCACTCACTGATTGGGACAACCGACAAGGAATTCCTCGGAGACCCTGATGAATACAGGGTGTCAATGGAGAGCATTGACGAGATAATAAATAATGTCAACAACAATTTTGGCAGGAAGATTTCGCGGGAAGATATTGTTCATGCTTACGGCGGACTCCGCCCGCTGGTTGATGACCAGACAAAAGGCTCGTATGAAACTTCCAGGAAATACGAGGTCTATGACAATGCCGTTGATGGCATTGAAGGGATGATCACAGTGGAGGGGGGCAAGTATACCACCAGCAGGAGCCTGGCACGCGAGGTGCTGAAGCTTATCTCCTCCAAGCTCGACCGTACATTGTCAGATCCGGTTTCCGACAACCTCTACCTGTCAGGCTGTGAGATCCGTGACATGAAACAATTCATGATCAGGCAGCACCTCAACTACAAGGAATTCAGCCGCAATACGGTGGAATATGTAAGCAGGAACTACGGCACTGAGAGCCAGGTCGTATTCCGTATTGCACGCAGTAACCCAAGGTTTGCCGAGGCAGTCAGTCATGACGGGGAGATTCTGGCTGAAGTGGTCTACGCCATTCAGTATGAGAGCGCCAAGACCCTCAGGGATATTATGCTCCGGAGGACCGGCATCGGCACGCTGGGTAACCCCGGCACGACAGTGATTGATAAAATTGCCTCACTTGCTGCCGGAATGATGGGGTGGAGTGAAAAAAGGAAGGAGGATGAGATTGCCTCACTCATGAAGGTTTACGATTTAAATTAGCAGCATGGAGCACGAAAACAGTTACCGTCATTTGCTAAAATGGGGTGATAAACGGGAGGAGACCGTCGGTCATCATATGGCCGGGGTTATAAAGGAGAAGTTCGGACTCACCGATGATGATTTCGGCAGGAAGCATCTCCCTGGGACAGAACCCGTGAAGCTGGAGAAACCTTCGATGCTCAAACCGGCACAGGTTGAGTTTTTCAAAAGCATCAGCGGTGATGAAAATGTCCTGGCAGATGACCTTTCACGAGCCCGCTTCTCGTGTGGCAAGTTCTATGGGGAGCTACTTGACATGAGGCTTGGGCTGGTGCCTGATCCGCCTGATGCAGTTGTTGCTCCGCGCACGCATGAAGAGGTGGTGCGGATAGTGGAGTACTGTTCGCGGGAACTGATTGCGGTGGTGCCTGCCGGCGGGCTCTCATCAGTGACAGGTGCTGTGCGTTCACCAAGGGGAGGCATTGCACTTGATCTCACCAGGCATCTCAATAGGGTGCTCACCGTAAATAAAATAAACAAGACAGTCACAGTGCAGGCGGGCATGTATGGTCCTGCGCTGGAGGAGGAGCTTAACAGGCAGGGGTACAGCTGTGGCCATTTTCCACAGTCGTTTGAATATTCAACCGTGGGAGGGTGGATCTCTGCCAGGGGGGCCGGACAGGCATCCACGGGTTACGGCAAGATCGAAGACATGCTTGTGTCACTCAAGGCTGTCACACCTGCGGGAGTCCTTGAGACAAAAGATTATCCGCGGACAGCCCAGGGGTGGGATCTCTTCAGGGTTTTCGCAGGTGCGGAGGGAACCCTCGGGGTGATCACGGAAGCCACACTCCACATATTCAATTATGGACCGGAAAACACTGCCTCCGCCGCATTTATCTTCAGGTCATTTGAGGCAGCTGTTGATGCGATGCGCAGGATTATACAGTCGGAGTGCGGAAAGCCTCATCTTTTCCGCATCTCTGATCCTGATGAGACTGACATCGCTTTCCGCACCAGCGGATTCGACGGCACCATGGCTGACAGGGTGCTTCAGATGCTGGGATTCAAAGCCGGCAGCCGGTGCCTTATGTTCGTGGCCGTGGAAGGGGAGAAGGACTATGCACATTTCGTTCTTAAGAAGATAAAAAAGAAAGCCCGGGCAGGAAAGGGGATGTATATCGGGACTTCACCGGTAAAAAAATGGCTGGAGCAGAGATATTCAAGTGCTTACATGCGTGATCCGCTCATGGACCTGGGAATAATGACTGACACACTTGAGACTGCGGTCACCTGGGAGAACCTGCTTAAAGTGTGGAAGGCAGCGCACGAATATGTGGCGAAGCGGCCGAAGGCGTTCCTGATGATACATATATCGCATGTCTACGAGAACGGAGCCAACCTTTATTTCACATTCCTCAGTCCGATGGAAAAAGGAAATGAGAAGAATGATTTTGCGGCTTTTCACCGGGGACTGGTGGAAACGATCCTTTCGTACGGCGGATCAATATCGCATCATCACGGTGTGGGGAGGGTGCTTGCTCCGTGGATGGAGGGGCATCTGGGGAAGAGCTCAATGGAATTGCTGAGGGCAGTGAAAAGGCATCTCGATCCGAATAACATTATGAATCCCGGCGGTACACTGGGGTTGTCATAGCATGATACCGAATAAAGAAATCCCGGCGGTGCGCCGTGGTTGCAATAGACTGAAAACGAATTAATTAGTTGCCGTATGTACGTCCGGCTATTAACCACCTGACCATGAAACCATCTGACGACCTCATCCTCTCGATAGACTTCGGCACACAGTCAGTCCGCTCTGTGCTTATTGACCTTGAAGGCAACGTGCTGCAGCTGGCAAAGACTGAGATCGAACCGTACTTCTCAACAGCCCCCGGCTGGGCAGAACAATACCCTGAATACTTCAGGGACAAGATGTTTGAATCGCTCAGGAAGCTCTTCAGTGAGACTACATATGATAAGGAGCGGATTAAAGCAGTGACCCTCACCTCCCAGAGGTCAACACTCATCAACCTTGATTCAGAGGGAAGATCGCTCCGTCCCGCCATCTCCTGGCTCGACCAACGCCTGAGTGCGGTGGGAAAGTACCCGGGCAGGCTTATGGATATGGCACTGAGACTGGTAAACATGAGGGAAGCTGTTCACTTTGCCGTCAAAAATGGCGAGTGCAACTGGATTATGCAGAATGAACCGGAGATATGGGAAAAGACCAGCAAGTATCTTCTTCTCTCCGGCTACCTGACATGGACTCTGACGGGTGAGTACCGCGATTCGGTAGGATGCACCGTGGCTTACCTGCCGTTCGATTACAAGACCCAGAGGTGGACAGACAGGAAGCACATGAACTACAAAATGTTTCCAATTGAGAGGGAGAAACTGCCTGATCTTGTCAAGCCCTCTGAAGTGCTGGGGACAATAAGTCGCCAGGCCTCGGAGCTGTCAGGCATCCCCGCGGGGCTGCCACTGATAGCTGCAGCTGCAGATAAGGCCAGTGAAGTCCTCGGTTCCGGTGTAATCACTCCGGACGTGGCCTGTCTCAGCTATGGAACCACGGCAACGGTGCAGACAACCCACAGCAGATACAATGAGGTGATTCCGTTTTTTCCGTCATATCCCAGCGCCATTCCCGACTGTTACAACACCGAGGTGCAGATCTACAGGGGTTACTGGATGATCAGCTGGTTCAAGAAGGAGTTCGGACTTAAGGAGATACAGATGGCTGAGCAGACCGGCAGGCACCCTGAGACCTTCTTTGATGCCATGGTTGACGAGGTGCCGGCGGGCTCAATGGGGCTGGTGCTGCAGCCCTACTGGTCGCCCGGGGTGAAGGTGCCCGGAACCGAAGCCAAAGGTGCAATTATAGGGTTTGGCGACGTTCATACCCGTGCGCATGTTTACCGTGCAATACTTGAAGGACTGACCTACTCGCTTAAGGAAGGTCTTAACCGGACGGTTAAAAGAACAAAAGTTCCTGTTAAAACCGTAATTGTCTCGGGCGGGGGATCACAGAGCAAACAGGCCATGCAGATTACTGCCGATATTTTCAATATGGAGACTTACAGGCCCCACACCTACGAGACCTCAGCCCTTGGAGCCGCCATCAACGCCGCAGTGGGTATGAAATATTACAACGACTTCCCGGCAGCCGTGGCTGCAATGACCAGGAGGGGTGACGGGTACGAGCCTGATAAACACAATGTGGAGATCTACCGTGATCTCTATGAGAAAGTGTATTCAAAGATGTACCGTCATCTTCAGCCGCTGTATGAGCAGATCAGGGATGTTACCGGCTATCCGCCGAAGATTTGAAAATGTCAGTGGACAGGGCCCTGCAGATGGTATCTGAACCTGGCAACAGACAGGGAGCAGGTATCGAAGCCGGCCAATCCAATGGAAGCAGACATCCGAGCCTGCCAATGGAATGGAAGCAGACATCCGAGCCGGCCAATGGAATTGGAACAGACATCAGGACCTGCCAAGGGAATGGAAGCGGGCATCAGACCCCGGTTTTAATCCGGAAGATATCGGGTGGTACTGGTTACTCTTTCAGGTGTCAGACTACCTTTATTTCAATTGAACCGCCAAGGCCGACCTTATCATTCGCGATAATAACAACAGAGAGGATCTCCGGGATCTTCAACGCATTTTCGGTGATCTCATGTACCATGTCAGCGTTTTTCACGCTGTTGCAGAAGGCCGTAGCATATGCGTCGGCCAGTGCGCCGTCATGGCAGGCTATCATGCATGCATCTGCCATGCCGAAGCTGAGTGAATGGCCGACCGTACCGGATGAGCAGCAGAGGGAGAGGGGGGTATCAGCAGAGCCGGGTTGCAGTGCAATCTTTTCGGAAAGAGGAGAGCTGCCGGCATAGACAGCCACCGTGGCCGGGGCCACCAGCTTCATGAAGATGTCCCCGCCATTCTCAATTATCACCTCATCCGCACTGAATTCATTCAGCAGGTCCCTGCAGACATACTCGGCCACGGCCCCGGCCACGGCACTCATGGGGCCGGTGCCGGCTGCACGCGCTCCCTCACTCATTGATTCTATCAGCGGGTGAACGCCTCCCGGGGCCACAACGGGAGTAAGCGAATCCCTGAACTCCGGGTGAAGGTCAATGTGTTCCTCAAGTATCCTCCGGTAATAGAGTATCCGGTCCATGGTGAACCGCTCAGCCTCCTTCCGGTAGTGACTGCCGTCAATGGCAACCCACAGGTCTGTTTCGCGGAAAACGGACCGGAAGCTTACCCAGCGGCTGTTCCCCATGGCCTCACGGTAGAGACGGGGCTGGTATGCCGGGCTCTTAGCCAAGGTCTATTGAGAAGAGTTTCAGCGGGCAGGCTGTGAGACAGAGCTCGCAGACCACGCATTTCTCAGCGTCAAACACCAGCTCGGCCGTGCTGCGGTTCATCGTCAGCGCACCGGCAAAGCATACAGCCGAACAGGCACCGCAGTGCACGCACAGATCCTTTTGGTAAGTAATTGTGCGGTCAATGGGAACACATTCAACATTCCGCTCCTTCATGTATTCCATTCCCTCCTTCAGGATCTTCGAAGGAGCGGTCATCTCCATCACAAGATGACCCACCTGGCCTGGTGATACGTCAGCCTTAACGATGTTGACCATTATGTCAAATTTCCTGATGAGGTTATATGTTATCGGCTCACCCGTCGCCTCCGGCGGAAAGGTCAGCACAAATCTCCTGCTTTTCATCTGAGATATAGTTTAGATGTTAAAGTCTTATTTCCAGGCTATTGAGCCCGGTTGTCTTTCTGAATGCCTCTACAGGCGCTGTAAGCATGAATCGGCCTGCTGTTATCTCCCGGCAGAGTGTTTCTGCTATTTCACGGGCTACCCTGACACTTGAGAGCGGGGCGGTTCTTATCTTCTTCCCGTTGAGGGTGATTTCACCCGAGAAGAGAGATTCATAGTTTACACGCCCCAGCAGGTCATGGCCGGGTGAGCCGTAATCAATAATATTTGTCTCTATCTGGCTGTTGCGTACCATTACCCGCTGTGCCATCTCTTCATCCAGGACAGGGATGGGTATTCCCACGCCGACGAATATTGAAACGCCGTACTTCTCAAAGTAAGCTGCCCGGATAAAGCGGGTGCTCATCTCCTTCGCATTGCCAATTAGTGCAAGTGTGGCTGAGTTGCCAATGGGAACACCGTGTTCATTTACCGGTTTGCCGGTGTTGAACTGGGTACCGTGCCATGCCACATATCCGGTGGTGCCCCCGAAGAAGATACGGGTGCCGATGCCTATGGTGCGCATTTCCGGATCATTGAGCAGCGGACTCAGCTCGCCTGAGGTTGAAAATGTGGCATTACCGAACGAAGGGAGCAGGGTGCCCATATAGGTGAACTTCATTTTTGAGGTGCTGTTCACCGCCACGTTATAGTTCTGATATGCGTTACGCGGATTGAACATAATCATCTCGTTGACGGTAGCCTTATTGATGAGGGTCTTCACCTCCGTTCGCGGGTAGCAGTCGGTTCCCTTGGCCGTAGCCTGGAGGAGTACATCTTTGCCTGCTATCAGTTCCTCAATCACATGAGCACCACCGTACTGGTCATGAGGCAGTGCCGTCTCAGTTGCGCCTACATATGCATCCACTGCGGCTATACCACCAAAAACAGGCACGTTGTTCAGGGTGATCTTTTCCATGCGCATAGGCGGATCGGTATGACCGAAGTTGATGAACATTCCCGATGAGCACATCGGCCCGAAGGTGCCTGTGGTGACAACATCAACCTTTTCCGCAACCTCTGCGGGTGTGGCTTCGCGGCCCATGGCCGCTACCTGTTCAGCTGTCAGAACGACAGCCCTGCCTTTGCGGATCTTTTCATTGATCTCCTCAATGCTGCGTTTCCTCGACATAATGTAAATTTTAAAGTAACTTTAGCCTGTTTTCAAACAAACTTCAAAGATATGCTTAGATCACTTATCATCGCTGCCGTCACTTCATTTCTTTTCTTTTCATGTGTTCCTGAAGATGATCCGGCCATCGATGTGATGACGTTCAATATCCGGTATGACAATCCCGGTGACAGTGTGAATGCATGGCCAAACCGCGCTGCTATGGTGGCCGCCTTTATTGATGAGCAGATTCCTGACCTGATGGGCATGCAGGAGGTTCTGTGGAACCAGTACGAATATCTTCATTCCGTGGTACCCGGATACGGGTCTGTGGCAGCCGGTCGCGATGACGGACTGCAGAAGGGTGAAGCATGCCCGGTGTTCTGGAGACTCGGAAGGTTTGAGCGGCTGGCTGATGATACTTTCTGGCTCTCTGCCACACCGGAAGTCCCGGGTTCGGTCGGATGGGGAGCGGCGCTGACACGCATTTCCACATGGGTGAAGCTTTATGACCGGGTAACGAAGGATACACTGTTCTTTTTCAATACCCACTTTGACCATATAAGTGACTCAGCAAGGGTGATGAGCGCCGGGGTGCTGCTGGAAAAGGTCAGGGAACTGGCCGGGGATAACCGGTTTGTGATTACAGGCGATTTCAATGCCCTTCCTGAGAGCCTGGCCATCGCGCGTATGAAGGAGGGTGACCTGGCGGTGGATTCGTACCTGGTCTCGCAGACACCTCCCGCAGGTCCGTCTTATACTTTCAACGGCTGGAAAGATAAACAGGGTGAGGGGAGGATTGATTATATTTTCGTCCGCAAGGGGATGACTGTACAATCACATGAGACGCACAGGGTTATAGAGGATGGGAAATTCATTTCGGATCACTGGCCGGTGGAGGCGAGGATAAGGTAGTAAGCAGTACCAGTCGGCGGCAGAATCGGCAATAATGGCGCGTAGCGCTTCAGGGATTGTAGTACGGGAGCCCGGAAAAACCTCATCTCACCGTGATCACCGTCTTCAGCCTGAGATCAGCCGAAGACGCGCCGGCACGGATGATTACCTTTCCCTTTTCAAGCACAAATGCGTGCTGTTCCGTATCCCAGTATGACAGGTCATCAGCAACAACGGGGATTGTCACCCTCCGCACCTCTCCTCTGGCAACATGCACCCGCCGGAATCCCTTCAGGGCAAAAGGCGGCCTCTCAACCTTCGAATCAGGGAAGCTGACATAAAGTTGTACAACCTCATCACTGTCATAATTGCCGGTGTTCTTCAGGGTAAGGCTGACCTTCAGGGTGTCACCGCTCCCGACCGTCTTCCTGTCCGTCACCATGGCTGAGTAATCAAACGTAGTGTATGTCAGTCCGTGCCCGAACGGGAAGAGGGGCTCCCCCCTGAAATACATGTACGTCCGGTTGTTTCGGATATTGTAATCGAGTATGGGCGGGAGGTCGGTGATTGATGAAGGCCATGTCTGTACCAGCCGCCCGGCGGGACTCACCTTCCCGAAGATGGCGTCAGCCAGCCCGTTTCCGAGCTCCTGGCCTGACTGCGTGATATGAAGTATTGCGGGGATATGATCTTTGGACCAGTTTATCGTATAGGGGAAGCTTGATATTATTACCAGGACCGTATTTGGGTTTGCAGCATGAACCAACTTCACCAGGTCTTCCTGCTCCAGTGACAGCGCCTGGCGGTCGACCTCCTCGCGGCCATCACTGGCGACATGGTTTACTCCCCAGCTGAGACCGTAACCGAGGGGGTGATTACCGATGCACACTATTGCAACATCTGCCTGACGTGCAGCCACAACAGCCGAATCGGCCTTGTTCGATGCCGCAAACAGCACCCTCACTTCTTCCCCAATTGCATTCCTGATCCCGCCAAGCGCTGAAACACGATAGGGCGGTGTCCCGGAATACCAGTCGGAAATGACCAGGTCAGCAGAAGGACCAATCACGGCAATGGTTCTGACCTTTTCAGGATCCAGCGGCAGGGCATGATTATCATTCTTAAGTAACACCACAGAGCGTGCGGCAGCCTCCCTGGCAAGAGCTCGGGTTTCCGGTTTCTCCCAGGGTTTGACAGTATCCGTGACGCCTATGCCCGCGTAGGGTGATTCAGTGCTGCCTTCCGCATCGAGGAGACCCAGCTTCAGCAGCACCCTTAGTGTGCCCCGGATTGACCGGTCAATGTCTGCCTCTGTTATCAGCCCGGCCTTCACAGCATTGGTCAGAGGCTCTTTATAGTCGTCAAGAAACATGGTTGTTCCTGCCTCAAGGCATCCTTTTGCCGCTGCCATCAGGTCAGGGAAGTACTTATGTTGGGTCACCAGCTGCCGGTATGCGCCGCCGTCGGTAGCAATGATCCCGTTCTGCCCCCACTCCGCCACAGCCACCTCCTTCAGTACGGGATGTACAGTGCAGGGGATACCGTTGTACCTGTTGTAGGCCGTCATAAAAGCCCTCGATCCGCCCTCGGTGACACCCTTAAAGAAAGGATATGAATAATACTCCCGGAAGAGTCTCTCGTCAAAGTCGGATGAGTTGATGGATCTGTTGTTCTCATTGCTGTTTGCCAGGAAATGCTTCATCAGCGAAGCGGTCTTCCAGTATTTCGGGTGATCACCCTGAAGGCCCCTGACATAGGCAACTGTCAGCCTCGCAGTAAGGAAGGGATCCTCTCCGTAGCACTCCTCGGTACGACCCCACCGTACATCCCGGCCCATGTCTGCGTTTGGGGCCAGAACTATCAGGCCCGCACTGCCGTACTTCGGGTTCTGTGTCAGCCACCGTGCCTCTTCGGCCTCCTGGGAAGCAATCCTCCGGAGCAGGTCCGGGTCCCACATCTGTGCCAGCCCGTAAGCCTGCGGGAAGGTTGTTGTGGGCGATGCTCCCCGGCCACGGACAGCCCAGTTTGCGGGGCCGCTCAGTGCGAGGCCGTGGAGTCCTTCAACCAGCCTGTAACTCCTGATGCCCAGGCGGGGAACAGAGATGCGGGTTGAGAGACAGTTTATTTTCTCATCAAGGGTCATCAGCGAAACCAGGTTGTCTATCCGTTTCCCGTCGTCGAGGCGGGTGTCCTGGAAAGGGTATGACTGACCGAAGACAGGGCTCATCATAAAGAGCAGGAAAAACAGTGAGATCAGGTATTTCATCCTTGGCGGGTTTTGCAACTAAGTTATAATTTTTGGGCGTACCTTAGAAGAACGGTACTCCAATTACCTGCCGGATAAGTAGCGGGTACAATGATCAAAATCGCACATGAAATGTTATATATTTAATTAGCCGCACCGATGAAACCGAAAGCTTTCACAAATATCGACGAATATATCTCCTCACAGCCGTCAGAAGTACAGCCGCTTCTGCAGAAAGTGAGAGAAACCATCCGTAATGCCGCCCCCGGAGCTGCTGAATACATCAGCTATGCCATGCCATCATTCAAATACAATGGTAAGATCCTGGTTTACTTTGCTGCCCATAAAAGCCACATCGGCTTTTATGCCACTCCCGGCGCTAATGTTGCTTTCAAAAATGAGCTGGCAGGCTATAAATCGTCAAAGGGAGCGGTGCAGTTCCCGTTTGACAGGCCGTTGCCCTATGACCTGATCCGCAGGATGGTTCAGTACAAGCTTGTGGAAATCACATCAACATCAAAGAGAAGCAAATGAACAACTCAATCTTTCCCTCAGTCTGGTGCAACAACAATGCCCGCGAAATGGCGGATTTTTATATATCCGTTTTTCCTGAAACTAATATAACAGATGAAAATCCGGTGGTTGTAATGCTGGAGATCAGCGGCCGGAAGCTAATGCTTCTGAACGGCGGTGACATGTTCCGGCCCAATCCCTCCATCTCTCTGATGTACCTCACTACCTCGCCGGGCGAAGTTGAAAGTGTTTATTCAGGGCTGATTGAAAACGGGAAATCGCTTATGCCGCTGGGTGAATATCCTTTCAGTCCGAAATACGGGTGGGTCGAGGACAGGTACGGGGTCTCGTGGCAGCTATATACCGGGAAGGCAGAACATATAATTCAGAAACTGGTGCCGACCCTGATGTTTACCGGCAGAAACAACGGGAAAGCAGAAGAAGCTGTTGATTTCTACACCTCGCTGTTCCCGGGCTCCCAACCTCGCGGAATGATGAGATACACGGGCGCTGAGGGTGAGGTTGCCGGCAACATACAGCACGGTGAATTCCTGATAGATGATTACCTGCTGATGCTGATGGACAGTTCCGGACCGCACGATTTCGGTTTCACTGAAGGTGTCTCTCTGGTTGTGCTGTGTGACACCCAGGAGGAGATTGACAGGTACTGGTATTCACTAATTACGGGCGGAGGGGAGGAAAGCATGTGCGGATGGCTGAAGGACAGGTACGGTGTCAGCTGGCAGATAGTACCCACGCTACTTGATGAGCTGATGGCCCGGTCGCCGCTGGTGACAGAGGAGGTGCTGAAGATGAAAAAGCTCGATATCCGGAAGCTGACGGAGGCGGCCGGTTAATCCGGCGGCCCCGGGAAGCTCTTCAGGCAGTGCCGCAGAACGGCTGGCAGAAGATCGTCCTGGGAAGGCGGTTACTTAACTGGCTCTCAGGGAGGCTATGCAGACAGAAGATCATCCTGGGTTAGCTGTTAATCTGCTTCACCCGGCACGGGCAAATCATAAAAACCCGAATGGTTTACGCCCGCTTGCGGTATGCGCGGATAGCCAGTGCGAGGTATGAGACAGCCAGAACCGCGAGCATCCCCATGTCTGCCGCAATCTCCTGAAATCCTGATCCCTTCAGCATCACCATCCGGTTAATTCGCATTAGGTAAGCTACCGGGTTGACCCAGTTGAACTGCTGTGCCCAGAGCGGCATGCTCTCGGTGGGGGTGAATATGCCGCTCATCAGGACGAATACCATCACAAAGAAGAAGGCCACAAAGAGGAACTGCTGCTGTGTTGATGCCATCGTGGAGAAAAAGAGAGCCAGTCCCAGCACCGCCACGAGGAATATTGCCGCACAGGCGAAAAAGAGCAGAAGGCTGCCCTCGAAGGGGATGTTGAAAGCCAGCCACCCGATGCTCAGCCCAAGTGCAAGGTCAATCAGACCGATAATAAAGAAGGGGATAACCTTAGAGGCTATCAGCTCCCATTTCAGCACAGGTGTTACATTGATCTGCTCTATGGTGCCGCTCTCCTTCTCCCTGACGAGGTTGAGGCCAGACATCATCAGTCCGATGGCGGTGATGAGGATGACCAGCACCCCGGGAAGCATGTAGTATTTGTAATTGAGCGTGGGGTTGTACCAGTACCGGGGTGAAATTGAAAGTCCGGGCAGGGAGCCTGAGGATGCAATCAATCCGCCGGATGATGCCGTTGTTGCCGACATGCCGCCGGAGGATGCCGGAGTCGTGCTACCGGCCGTTACAGTCTCCGTTCCGCCGGGGGTCCCGGGAACAGTTCCTCTGCTCAGGATCACCTCACGGTTGAAATCGCGTACCACGGAAACAAGATAGTTCCAGGAGAGCTGGGCGCTGGTGGCATTCACGGCATCAACAAGCACCTGCAGGCGCGGACGGGTGACTCCGGCAAGACCTTCGGAGAAATCTGACGGGATAACCAGCGCCATGTCGGCGTCGCCTGAAAAAAGCAATGACTCTGCTTCTGCTATGCTTTCAGGAGTGGCCGTGACAACGAAGAATGACGAGCCTGTCAGCTTCGCGATAAGCTCACGTGATGCCTGAGACCGGTCACTGTCAATTACGGCCATGTCAATCCGTTTGACCTCGAAGGTCACTGCCGGAACGAGAATCAGCATCTGGAGAACAGGCACAGCAATGATGGCCCTGATCATGAAGGGATTTCGCCGTATCTGCCGGAACTCTTTCCGTAATAGGAACAACAGCTTTCTCATTTCCTGTCCTCCCGGAATCTTATATTGAACCCCTTATTCATTATTTTCCCTTCCCGAGCCTGGTTTTGAATTTCCGTGAGCTGATTACCATAAAGAACATGGTCATACAGGCCAGGATGACTGTCTCTTTCCAGACATAACTGAATCCTGCCCCCTTGATCATTATCGCCCTTATCACATCCACAAACCACCGGGGAGGCAGCACCATGCTTACATAATCATAGATTTTTGGCATGTTCTCTATCGGGAAGATGAAACCCGAAAGCAGAATGGAGGGGAGCATCAGCGCAAGGAAGGAGATGAAGATTGCGTTTTCCATCTTGCTTGTAGAGGCAGAAACCATGATGCCGATTGAGAGCCCGAGCAATATGTAGAGCATGCACTCGGCAATCAGGAGGGCGACGCTTCCCTTTACAGGCAACCCGAAGACAAACCAGGCCATCAGCAGTATCACAATTATGTTCACCAGCGAGAGGAAAAAGTAGGGAGTCACCTTCCCGACTATGATCTGCCATGGCTTCAGCGGCGAAACCAGCAGTACCTCCATGGTGCCGAACTCCTTCTCGCGGACAATTGTCACCGAGGTCATCAGCGCACATATAAGTATGAGAATGAGCGTTATAACGCCTGGAACAAACATAAAATGACTCTCAAGATTGGGATTGAAGTACATCCTTACCTCGGGATTGATCAATGGCATGGCCGGGGTGATATCTTTTGTAAGCGTTGCCGAGTAATCACTCAGTATTCCTGTGAGGTATCCGGTTACAAGGCTGGCGGTGTTTGGCTCCGCGCCGTCGGCGATGATGCTCACTGTTGCTTTGCCCTCACGGGCGATACCCGAAGCCATCCGTTCAGGAAAGATGATTACTGCCTTGATTTTTCCCTGCCTGAATGTAGCATCAATCTCATCATAGGAGGAAAGCTG
>DAIDJT010000023.1 GCA_027451265.1 Bacteroidales bacterium
TCCGAACTCAGATTCAACATAGCTGATAAGCTGAGGGAAGAACTCCATGAAGTCCTCCTCGATGGAGTAATACTGTTTCTTCCAGACCCTCATAGCCCAGCGCGTCTCCTTTGGCAAAGAGGTAATGCCGCTGAGGGTTTTCAGCACCCTTCGGATCCCCCTGCGTGACTGGTATGTCTCAAGCCAGTTGTCAATAATGAAGAAGGGCATCTTCTCCCTTACATTCTCCGGGAGTATCTCGAAGTTATTAACCATTGCCCGGTAGAAATTATATGTCACACTCTCCAGCGGCCTCCTGGAAAAGAGATCCCACTCCCTGGTCAGGTAATGGTCATACAGGATGTCAGTTATCACACCCGCATACTTGCGGTATCGCCCCACAAAGTGCAGTTTGCTTCGGTGGACCACCGGGTGCCTGTCAGTAAAGGCATCAATGTGACGGTGAATGATGATTCCCTTGCGGATACCTTCAGGGTACTTCAGGTAATCACGGCCCTTCACATAGTCGCCTATGTAATTGCCGATGATTATGTTATCAGAGTCGCCTGAGAGGTATATGTGCGCCAGGACATTCATCCGCCGAAAGTTAGTGCAAAGATTCTGCCAATATGCTGTGGTTTAAAATATTAAGAAGTGATTTAATCAACAAACCCGACTGATTTATTAACTAGCATAATATCAAAATATTATAACTCTCAGAAAGATTGAATGAAACTGACTATTATCACTTTCGATTTCAGTTACAAATTATAAATTTGCCAGACACGTCAACTGACTTATGCAGATATTATTTTAAAAAAAATCAATAACTAACGAGGAGGTTATATGTTAAAAAGGAATGTTATTATCATTGGTGCCGCAGGCCGGGACTTTCATAACTTCAATACGTATTTCCGCGACAATGAGCTTTACAATGTCGTTGCGTTTACGGCTGCCCAGATACCTGATATTGACGGCAGGAAGTATCCTGCCGGGCTGGCAGGGAAGCTTTATCCTGACGGCATTCCAATCTATTCCGAGAGTGATCTTCCTCGCCTGATTAAGGAAATGAAGGTTACGGACTGTGTCTTTGCCTACAGTGATGTTCCTTACCAGAGGGTAATGGCAGTGAGTGCCATTGTGAATGCGGCAGGGGCAAACTTCATGCTGCTGGGCTGGAGGGAGACGATGGTGAAGAGCACCAAGCCTGTCATTGCCGTCGGCGCTATCCGTACAGGCTGCGGCAAGAGCCAGACTTCCCGCAGGGTTATTGAACTGCTCATGAAGAAAGGCCTGAAGGTTGTGGCAGTGCGTCACCCGATGCCTTACGGTGACCTCATGGAACAGAAAGTGCAGCGTTTTGCAAAGGTGGAGGATCTGGAGAAGCACAAGTGCACCGTGGAGGAGATGGAGGAATATGAACCTCACGTTGTCCGCGGAAACGTAATTTATGCAGGTGTTGATTATGAGGCTATACTCCGCGCTGCCGAAAATGACCCTTCAGGATGTGACATAGTGCTCTGGGACGGAGGAAACAACGACTTCCCCTTCTACAATCCCGACCTGATGATCACCGTCACCGATCCGCACCGTGCAGGTCATGAGCTTTCGTACTATCCGGGTGAGGTGACGCTTCGCCTTGCTGACGTGGTAGTAATAAACAAAATGGACAGCTCGGCTCCCGAGGACATTCAGACGGTCCGCGAGAGCATAGAGAAGGTGGCCCCGAAAGCTGTTGTGGTTGACGGTGCTTCGCCCATCAGGGTTGATGATCCGTCAGTGATCAAGGGCAAGAAGGTTCTGGTGGTGGAAGATGGCCCGACACTCACCCACGGTGAGATGAAAATCGGGGCAGGTATTGTTGCAGCGCGCAAGTTCGGTGCCGCCGAGCTGGTTGACCCGAGACCCTTCACAGTTGGCAAGCTTACCGAGACTTTCCTGAAGTACCCGAACATCGGAACACTCCTTCCGGCAATGGGTTATGGTGACCAGCAGCTGAAAGACCTGGAGACCACCATCAACAATACGGAATGTGATGCCGTTGTTATTGGCACTCCCATTGACCTTAACAGGATCATAAAGATCAGAAAGCCTTCAACCAGGGTTTGGTATGACCTGCAGGAGATTGGCAGCCCCAACCTTGAGGAGGTCATTGATGAGTTTGTGAAGAAACACAAGCTGGCCTGACGAGACAGCAGGCAATAGGCAGTATACAATAGTGAGGTCTTCAATCTGCATCCCCTTTATGGGGTTGACAGGCTGAAGACTTTCTTTTTACTGATTGTATGCTGGCTGCCATCCCGATCCGCCAGCTGGCGGGTGCGGGATCGGTTCTCCTCCCCGGCATTTCGTGTGCGTGACTTTTCCTGCTCCTGAGCTCCAGACTGCTGACTGCCGACTGAATTTACCTATATTTGCATTGACCTAAAATATAAAGGGATGAACCAGACAATCTCCGTCAATATAAAGGGAATCAGTTCTTTTGCAGTTGATTCGGCATTGGATACGATAAGGGAAAAGGCGCTCGGCTGCCTGAGGATGCTTCGTGAGGGCAAAGGCCGGGGCAATGAATTTACCGGGTGGCTGCGCCTGCCTGACCGGACTGTCAGTGAGACAGCGGCGGTAAAAGCCTGTGCGTCAAGACTGCGTGCCCAGGCGCCGGTGACGGTGGTTGTCGGCATCGGCGGTTCATACCTCGGTGCCAGGGCGCTTACCGAGGCACTCAATGACCCCTTCGCTCCGCAGGAGCACAGGCTTCTTTTTGCAGGCCATACCCTGAGTGAGGATTATCATGCCGCCCTTCTCAGATTCCTTGACGGCACTTCCTACAACATTGTTGTCATCTCCAAGAGCGGCACCACAACCGAGCCGGCAATAGCCTTCCGGGTCCTCCGTGACCACCTGAGGAACAAGCTTGGCGCACCTGCCATGAAATCACATATTGTCGCTATCACCGATGCCCGTCGCGGTGCACTCCATGACCTGGCTGTCAGCGAGGGTTATGAGACCTTTGTGATACCTGATGATGTCGGAGGCCGCTACTCCGTTCTCACGCCTGTAGGATTGCTGCCACTGGCTCTCGCAGGTTATGACGTTGATGCCTTTGCCCGTGGGATGCTTGATATGGCCCTGTCAGTCAGGGAGGGGAATGATACCCCGGCGAATATCGCGGTAACCTATGCAGCTGCCCGTAATGCGCTGTATGACAATGGATATTCCACAGAAATTTTAATCAGCTACGAGCCCTCACTGGTCTTCCTGGCGGAGTGGTGGAAACAGCTCTACGGTGAAAGTGAGGGGAAGGAGAGCAAGGGCATCTTCCCGGCATCGGTTACATTCACAACCGACCTTCACTCTATGGGTCAGTACATACAGCAAGGCGAACGCAAGCTGTTCGAGACGGTGATACATGTTAAAGAGTCGCAAAGAAACCTGGTGGTACCGGGCGCATCAGATAATTCAGACGGTATCGGATTCATCGCCGGCAAAAGGATGACCGAGGTGAACCACAAGGCCGGGGACGGAACCCGTATAGCACATATAGATGGCGGCGTGCCGGTGATACTTGTCAGCATTGAGCGCATCGACGAGTATAATATCGGACAGCTGATGTATTTTTTTGAGCTCGCATGCGCCATCAGCGGCTATGTGCTGGGTGTCAATCCGTTTGACCAGCCGGGTGTGGAGTCATACAAGAAGAACATGTTTGCCCTCCTGGGCAAACCAGGCTACGAAGCTGAAAGGGAGAGGCTGGAGAAGGAGTTGCAGGCAAAAGGCTAGCAAAGTCAACCGTATACTCTCCACGTTCGGCGGACAGGTATCAGCAGCCAGATCAGACAGGTTTATATAATCCGTCAGTGTCTGCACCGGCGAAACCGGCGTCATAAAGATATTTCGGGACATTGCTGAGCTTCTTCACCTGTACCGGCGTGATGAGGGGGTAGTGCCTGACCGTGTATGTAAAATCACCTATATATTCAAGATCCACGTCAGTGGTCTCCCAGTCACGGTCATCAAATCCTGACAGGTCAATTGTTCGTGAGTAGCTTCTCAGCGTCTTCTGCCCGTTCATGTTGTAATACATGTCGAAATAAGACATTGCAAGTTCCCGCAGCGTCCTGTAAACCGGTTCGCGGAAGCGCAGTACGGTAGTATTGGATTTTGCGATTGCGCCCCAGCAGTTGCCATCGCGGAAAACGGCAATGATATGGTCATCGTCATTTTCCGCAGCAAGGTCGACTATCAGGGGCGGATATCCCAGCCTGCGAAGTGCGGCAGCGGCAAGCATCCCGCCGTCCATGCAGTGCGCCATCCGTTCCTTCATGACAAGAAGCGGAGAGAGTGTCCGTTTGGTTGAGTTGTACGGAATGGAATCGAGGAACTCCTGGATTTTCACCGGGGAATCAAGAGGCCTCATCAACTCACTCAACTCCATGTATTTATTATTAGCAGCCATCATCAGACCTGCGAAGTTGTATTTCTACGACCAAATTAACTCGCAATTCGCACTTCCGCCAGCCGGCGGACACAGTCGCGACTCGCAATTCGCACTTCCGCCAGCCGGCGGACACAGTCGCAATTCGCAACTCGCAATTCTACACTTCCGGCTTCATCTGCGGGAAGAAGAGTACATCCTGTATTGAGGGCTGGTTGGTCATGAACATGGTCAGCCTGTCGATGCCCATACCCATTCCGGAAGTAGGAGGCATTGCATATTCCAGGGCCCTGACGAAGTCCATGTCAATGAACATTGCCTCGTCATCACCTTTTTCCGAGAGACGAAGCTGCTCCTGGAACCTCTCAAGCTGGTCAATGGGGTCATTCAGCTCGGAGTAGGCGTTTGCCAGCTCCTTGCCGTTGACCATCAGCTCGAAACGCTCTGTCATGCCCTGCTTGCTGCGGTGTTTCTTTGTAAGCGGCGATGTCTCCTGCGGGTAATCGATGATGAATGTGGGCTGGATGAAGTGGTGTTCGCACTTCTCGCCGAAGATCTGGTCAATCAGCTTGCCCTTGCCCATTGAGGGTGAGTGGCCGATCTCCATCCTGTCGCACTCGCGGCGCAGGTCATCCTCGGTCATGTCAGTTATGTCAATACCGGTGTATTCATTTATGGCATCAGTCATGGAGATGCGCCTGTATGGTGCCTTGTAGTCGATGACATGTTCGCCGAGAGGCACTTTTGTGGTACCATGGAGGTCCATGGCCACCTTTTCAAGAATCTTTTCAGTGAACTCCATCATCCAGTTGTAGTCCTTGTAGGCCACATAGATCTCCATCACGGTGAATTCCGGGTTATGGGTGCGGTCCATCCCCTCGTTGCGGAAGTCCTTGGCAAACTCATAGACTCCGTCATAACCGCCCACTATAAGGCGCTTGAGGTATAGCTCGTCCGCAATGCGGAGATAGAGAGGTATGTCAAGTGCATTGTGGTGTGTAATGAACGGCCTTGCGGCTGCGCCGCCTGGTATCGGCTGAAGCACCGGGGTTTCAACCTCAAGGTAACCGTAAGAGTCAAAGAGTTCACGCATTGATTTGATTATCTGGGTCCGCTTGCGAAAAGTTTCGCGTACCTGCGGATTGATTATCAGGTCAACATATCTCTGGCGGTAACGCATTTCAGGATCGGTGACTGCATCATACTGTACGCCGTCCTTCTCCTTGACTATGGGAAGAGGGCGGAGCGATTTGCTCAGGAGGGTCAGCTCCTTCACATGGACGGTGATTTCTCCCATCTGGGTGCGGAAGGCAAAACCTTTGATGCCGATGATGTCACCAATATCAAGAAGCTTTTTGAACAGGGTGTTGTATAGTGTTTTATCCTCGCCCGGGCAGAGATCATCACGGCGCACATAAATCTGTATGCGGCCTGATGAGTCCATCAGTTCTGCGAAGGAGGCGTTGCCCATGATACGGCGGCTCATGATGCGGCCGGCAAGGCATACCTCGGGAAATTTGTTCTCAGTGTCACTGAAACCTGCCAGAATCTCCGCGGCCGAGGTGGTGACCGGGTACATAGCAGCAGGATATGGATCAATGCCAAGTTTGCGTATCTCTTCAAGTGATTGCCTGCGAACCTGTTCCTGCTCGCTCAGTTGGGGTGTACTCATGCTGTGAAAATTTGTGCAAATGTACAACTACTAAGGTAAAAGGCAATAGATGGCCGAGCGTATTAAATTGCCCGGTGAGCAATTTCAGGGAGGAGCCGGTCTGTGGACGCGAGCAATAGCCAAAAATGATTCACCAACAGTATCGGATCCCTATACTGGCATTAACAGAAGAAACCGCCTTGATTATACCCGTCGCGTTCACTCCAAGGTTCACCTCCCAGTTTTCACCGGTCCGCAGATTTACCCTGAAGCCTGCAATACCTCCGAAAAAGGTCCCTTCCAGTACCCTGTTGACATAAACAATATTTGTCATCCTTCCTATATAATCCGGGCTTTCAGGCATTTCATAACGGTTGAGGTCAAACACATTTGACTGCCAGGTGATAACCGGTCCGGCATAGAGTTCAAGCGAAACCGCCCTGCTGCTGCGGGCTTTCAGAACCGGGGCCGCATACAGGCTGTAAGCCGCATGATGGTAGTTGAGGTTGAGAAGCCTCACATCATTCACAGTTTCATTTCTTTCTATAGTCCTTGCCCCCAGGGTGTAACCTCCCCCTGCCTCAAGACTGAGCCAGGGTTTCAGGCTATGCTGAAGTGACAGGGTGTAGCCCGCACCGTGCATCCGGTACTGAGGCATATACATGTAAGAGCCCGATATAGTGAGGGATCCTTTGTCCTGTGACCAGAGGGTGCCGGCGCCGGCAATCAGAATCAGTGATATAATCAGCTTTTTCATGGTTTCCGGGTTATCTGTAGTTTATGAATTCAATCATCAGCCGTACTGAGGCAAGACTTGATTTGTCGAGTATGACGAACTCAGCCTCGTCACTGCCTTCAGTTATCTTCAGGGCCCAGGCTGAGTCTTCGTCAGCCTCATCACCAGTCCAGTAATAGCCGGTTTTGCCATGTTCCCGGAGCTGGCCGGCTGTGACTAACCCGGGCAGGGTGAGCTGAAGCCCGTGCTCTGCCTTTACCTGCAGGTTGAACCCGGCCAATGCAGCCCCGCCGCAGAAATCAATCATCTTCTGCCAGTCTGCCTTTGAAGGCAGACGGTAATCCTCTTCAAGGTTGTTTGCCACAGGCCAGGGCATCAGGGTGCCGTATAAGGCACGGTCAGCTGATGCAGGGAAGTTGTACCACCCGGCTGAGCCGGGAAGCTGAATGTTGTCATAAGCCCACATCCAGGACCAGTGGTGATCAGGAAAGGAGAACTGATAGTTTATTGTGCGGAAGTCAATCTCAAGATCCGTATTCGGCCTGATGATTCCGTAGTTCACATTTGTGTAGAAACCCTGGTAAAGCTCCGTAATATTCCCGTTTTGGTCTCTTGCCTGCAACCCGATGTATCCGTTGTGCTCGTAAGGAAACTGAAGAGTTACGACGGGATTGTTGCTCCAGTCGGTTTCCCATGCAAGATGATCACCGTTGAGATCCCACCGGTATTCCAGCCAGTCTCCTTCTTCTGTTGAAAAGGAGCCTGAAGCATCAAGGGTTACCTTGAACTTGTATATTGGAGGGGTCAGGGCATCAAACACGACAACCGGAGAAGTCATCTCCGTGCTGTCACATGACGCCAGAAGGGCCACAGACAGGAACAGGATTGGTATTACAGGTGTTTTCATGATTGTCAGACTATTTTGTATAACTGAAAAGAACCCCGAACAGAACGCTGATCTGGAATCCGAAATCGTCGTCAAGGATATTGTAATTGCAGGATAGCGCCGAATCAAAATAAAGATGGTAATCGAGCCTCTGCTGGAAGCCTATGCCTACTTCAGGAGTCAATGCGCCTTTTATGTATCGTTCAAGACGGGGTTTTCTGGATGACGGATCATACCCGCTGCTTTCTGATCGGGTCGTTATCAGGGAGAGCAGATCGCTCATTTTGAAAAGTCCGTAGACTCCCTGCAGGTTGTTACCGCTCCGCCCCAGTTCAATATCCCTCTTTTTGAGGAAATAATACCGTCCTCCCAGCGACAGGCCCTGGAGATGAAATGCTTCGCCCTGAGACCATGTCATGATCGAGTTTACTTCCGTCACTGCCGACAGGGAAGTACTGATCTTCTGTTCAAACCCGCCATGCAGTGTAAAGGTCAGGAAATTGAAATTGTCGCCTGGCTTGAATGGCTGGATGCCTATCTTCAGCAGCCTGTCTTCATCTCCCAGCCGTACATCAAGATACCGGTACTTGTTCCGGTAGTAAAACTCCTGGTCCTGCTGCAGCTCGGTCTCAATCTTCACCGTATCTGTCTGCGCAAGGCAGTCTGTGCCCGTGAGGGCGGCCGCCCACATTAGCAATATCAATGCTGACTTCTTCATTTCCTGTTACCGTTTAAAGAGTTCGCGGGCATCAAAGCCGATACCAAGTGTGATCATCGAGATTGCCGATCCGGTGCTGAAATGTGACCGGAAATCTGCCCTTGCGTTCAGGTAAAGGGCAGGAGAGACCTGCCGGTGATAGTTGACGCCGAAAGTGATTCCGAAATCCTCTGCCTTCACCAGCTCCTGTTCATAATACTGCATGTAGCTGTACTCCCCTGTGGCAGGGTTGTATGACAGCCAGGTTCCGCCGCTGTTCGGATCTGAATTGATAAAATATGCACTGCAGAGGCCGCCATGTATGCTGAAAAAGCGCTGTCCCATCCTGAATGGCGAGAAACCCAGTTCGACGCTCAGGTCAATGGCCGTCTGGTTCTCGAAAGCCCCTTCAATCCAGCTCTCTCCGTTGATTATCCATGAGGTGAGATTCTCACGGATGTAGAACCGTTTTCCTATTGTCTTAAGGTGAGATATGCCGGTACCGATTCCCCAGCAATCGCCGTCGCCCGAGAATACTGCCCCGCTGTTGACGCTGAAGATGCGCTTGTTGTATGGACTCTCCCTGAAGTCCTGTGCACTTGCTTCCCGGTTCATCGGCAGAACCAGCACAAGGGCTGCCAGGCAGGGCAAATAGTGCCTTGTCAGCATGGTCCGGAATGTCAGTGTTTCCTTCGTTTTCATAGACGGATTATTTCTTTGATATCGTTATGTCACAGTATGAAGTGGTCACATCAATAAGTCCTGCAGGAAACTGTGGTATGATCCCCACCGGCTGGTTCCGGTATTGTTTCCCGTCGGACATGATTATTCTTCCCTGCGGCGCCTTGAGTGCGTACTGGTATTTGCCCGGCTCATCAAGGGAGATGTTGACCGCGGTGCGGTATCCCTTTACAACCAGTGGTCCTGCCCCGGCCAGTTCAATATCTGCAGTTCCGTATGAACATTTTATGACGGTTGCAGCTTCAAGTGCAGTCATTAATATGTCAGATTTCTCGGCTATGATGTCTGCGCTGCCGCGAATGGATGTCAGTTCCATGTCAGAGTAACGCGTTGTTACCCTCATTTCCGAGGTGATGTCGGAAAGACGAAGGGAACCGAAGGAAACACCGGCTGTCAGTGAGGCAAGGTGACCGGCCTCCACCGGGCCGTACAGGTTAGTGATCTCCACCGGAAGGGATGCGGGCATGATTATTTCTATCTCCATGCTCAGGTTGCTGGTGATCTTTCCCGGTTCTCCCCTGAATGAATTCCTGATTACCAGGATGTCACCCTCTTTCTCAGCAGAGTAGTGTATGTATTTAAGGTCGGCCACTGCCTGTTCCTTGTTTTTATTCCGCGAGACCTGCCTGAGAAGCACCTTCACCTCACTGACGTCTGCGCCCCTGACAGTTACCGAGGCCTTCTCCCCGTAAACATATATTTTGCTGATGCCCTTTCCGAAGTTCCTTTCCTCAGTCTTCGATGCTTTCTGCATCACCTCCTGTGCCGCCAGATTGCAGGTTGCCAGGAGGACGAGGCTCATTGCCATGCAGTGCAGGATTTTCATGAATTAATCAATTGTATCAGTTCCTGCAGTGTGCCCGACTTAAGATTCTCGATCCGTATGACCGACTGTATGATTTCGGGGGAGTCTCCAACCTGGCCTATGACCGTTTCAAGCTGACGTAACTCCTCGCTCAGCTCCTTGTATAGCTGCATTTTCTCCCGGAAAAGCTCTGACTGGCATACCGGGGCGCTTGTTTTGCAAATGTTTCTGATGACCTCCAGTGCGTCCTCTTCCTCCTGGTTAAGTGCCAGGCCGGTATCATGCTCCTCTCCGGGTATGATCTCGCTTTCCACCACTATCTTATCTCCTGACCTGATCAGGCGCGGGATAGCTATAAGAAGCAGCAATGCTGCAGCTGCTGAGGCGGCAAGGTAAAAGAGCCTGTTGAGTGGCCGGGCAACTGGTTTTTCCGGCAGGGCAGCTTCTATTGCTTCCCAGGCAGATGGGGGGGGATTGTGAACAGGCATTTCCGACAGCTTACGGCTGATGTCATCTTCAGCATCAAGCGCGGCCTCAATGTTTTTCCACAGCCCATGGTCCGGTTTATGGTCCGGCAATTCGGTTAACCTCCGTGATAGTATGTCATCAAATTCATTATTCATCTGACGGTTTTGTCAGTCTTTTCCTTAACAGTTTCTTCGCATAATTAAGCTGGGACTTTGAAGTCCCCTCACTTATATTCAGCATTCCGGCCACTTCCTGGTGCTTATAGCCTTCGACCTCGATCAGCACAAACACGCTTCGTGCCTGTGGGGGCAGTGACAGTATGGCTTTCTCGAGGTGTTCCGCTGTGAAATTGAACGAACCCTCCGATGCCTGGTCGGGAATCTCGCCGGTAACCACCTGCAGCCGTGCATTCAGCCTCAGGGAACTCATCGCGTTTCTGATCACTATGGTGCGCATCCATGTAAAGAGTGACGATTCGAACCTGAAGGTTGCCATTGACCGGAAGATCTCAATGAACGCATCCTGAAGAACATCATTGCTTGCATCCCGGTCGCCAGTCAGCCTGTATGCCAGGGTGTAGAGACGGGTGCTGAACCTGTCGTACAGGGTGCGTTGCACCAGCCTTTTGTTTTCCAGGCATCCCCGGACAAGCTCCCTGTCAGTCTGACTCAGTTCACTGGTCTGCATCACGTTCTTCTGTCTATATAGTGTAGATCAGGTTGGAAAAGGTTGGAAAACGAATAAAATTCAGCCGTGCGACATACTGATAAAATTGTTTCAGACAGCCTGTAACCCGATGGGAAGGCTATTCATACAAATTTACCGGGATTGTTTGTAATTTACAATTCTTTGTTGTCTGCGACGAATGGGAGGTCAGGAGTGTCGCGATCTCCAATGCTTTATCACCTGCCTGGAACGGGGCGTATGCCCGCGTCCGGTCTTCAATATTTCTTCCCCCCGACAGCCTGGGGACTATCGGGACAGGTTCTGCGGAAAATTGGGCTTGTGTCGGTGCCTGATCTGCAATTCTTTATTCGCTGCGCGGAACGAATGGTTTGAGACCAGTCAGCGTTGTACCTGTCACAATGATCTACCGCCGCGGATCACAGGACTGGATGAGTTCCCGCAGCTGCATCTGCAGCCTGCGCGTTACGGGCCCGGGAGTGCCGTCACCAATCTGCTGGTCGGTGATTCTTGTTACCGGCACTATCTCACCGGTGGTGTTGGAGATAAACGCTTCGTTCATATAGGGTATCATGTCGGCTGCAACGGCCTCCTCCACAACGGCGATCCCGTTGGTCCCGGCAACGGAGATAACATTCTTCCGGGTTATTCCGGAAAGTATGCCATTGTTCTCCGGATGAGTGTAAAGAGTTTCGTCCCTTACGAAAAAGATGTTTGAATGTGCCCCTTCGGTCACGAAGCCGTTTCTTACGAAACACACCTCAGCAAATCCCTTGTCATGTGCCTCCTGGTAAGGCAGGATGTTGGCTATCAGGGCGGTGGTCTTTATATCACACCTGTTCCACCTTGGGTCAGGAGTGAGCCAGATGGCGACACCCTTCTCGGCAACAAGTGTATTTATGCTTTGCCGGCGGGCGAAACCGTACACTGTAGGTTTTACCGGCGGATCCGGAAACGCATGAGTACGCGGCGCCACCCCCCGCGTGACCTGGAAATAAACTATGGCACATTCGGTGCCAAGTTCGTTGCGCTGGATGAGTTCCTCAGCAATCTCCTCAAACTTCGGATCATCTTCCCATACTATTCTTGTCTCCCGAAGGCT
Source organism: Bacteroidales bacterium (assembly GCA_027451265.1). Lineage (GTDB taxonomy): Bacteria > Bacteroidota > Bacteroidia > Bacteroidales > VadinHA17 > SR-FBR-E99. The sequence continues at coordinate 12,185 of DAIDJT010000023.1, forward strand.
GCGCCTCAGCCTCGCGGCATGGCCAACGAGATCAAAAAAATAGCCGCCGTACCAGCGGATCACTTCATAAATACTGTCTCCAAGGAGAAAGCCCCTGTCGTCAGGACTGATCATTGCCTTGTCGCGGGGGATAAACTGTCCGTTCAGATAAACCTCATCCATATTTTAAAAAAAACTTTGATCTTTCCGGTTGGGTAACTCACGCTGCCTTGCATCATTCTCTCACCTTCACAGGACTGCGGAATTATATCCTTCAAAGATACACTTTCGTTGCTTAGGTCATTCAAAAATCACCTTTTCCGTTCTTTTAAATGTGTACCTTTGCATATTCATCAAATTTTGGAAGCAGGTATTATGTCAGGCACGAGGCGGCTGCCATCATGGCTACGGATGGAGAGGGCAAGCGGGGAGAACTACACGATGGTGAAAAAGCTTGTGGAGAGCCATCGCCTGCATACAATATGTACCTCGGGCAACTGCCCGAACATAGGCGAGTGCTGGAACGCCGGCACTGCCACCCTGATGATCCTCGGCGACATATGCACCCGGTCTTGCAAGTTTTGCGGCACAAAAAGCGGCCGGCCGCTTCCTCCTGACCCGGGGGAACCGGAGAGGGTTGCGCAGGCGGTGAAGACAATGAATCTTAAACACTGTGTCATCACCTCCGTTGACCGCGATGACCTGCCTGACAGCGGCTCGGCTCACTGGGCTGAAACAATCAGGAGAATAAAGGAGGTAAACCCCGGCGTGACTATCGAGACACTTATTCCCGATTTCCGGGGAAATACCGCAGATATTGACAGGGTGATTGAGGCAGGTCCGGATGTGATCTCACACAATATCGAGACTGTAAGGCGCCTTACCCCGCTGATCAGGTCAGTGGCAAAGTACGAGGTAAGCCTGGCGGTTCTCCGCCATATAGCTTCGCGCGGTGTACGCGCAAAATCAGGCATTATGCTTGGCCTGGGCGAGACCGAAGCGGAGGTGGCTGAAGCCCTGGGTGACCTTTATGCAACCGGTTGCAGAATCGTGACAATCGGGCAGTATCTTGCCCCGAGTCTCGATCATATGCCTGTGATTGAATACGTTACACCGGAGAAATTTGAGGAGTACAGGAAGAAGGGTCTTGAGATTGGTTTTGAGTTTGTTGAGAGCAGTCCGCTTGTAAGAAGTTCCTTCCATGCCGGGAAGCATGTGGGTAAATAGTGGTTATCGGTTAGGTGAATGAAAAGTTATAAGGATCTTGAGATGATCAGAAGTTTGTACGAAAATATTGAAATTGCCGGATTGATAGAAGATTATAATCTGCTTGGTAAAAAGCTCGCTGCTTTCATTCAATATGTGGAATCATCCTGGATGACCCCCCATGATAAATAGCAGACAATAACCGATAACTGATAACCGATAACGGAAAACCGACAACATAAACATGCCCAACCTGGTTATATATGATGATCTTGGCCTCAGGGACTATAAGGAGACCTGGGATTACCAGGAGCGCTTCTTCGATGCCAAGGTGGAAGAGAAGAGGTCACCTGCTGCTGACGGGGCGAAGACGCCTGACCGCCTGATCTTCGTTGAACACAATCATGTGTATACCCTTGGCAAGAGCGGCTCGGAGCAGAACCTGTTGCTTGACTACATCCAGTTGCAGGCCCGCGATGCCGTGTTCTATAAAATAGACAGGGGCGGAGACATAACCTATCATGGTCCCGGCCAGCTTGTCGGGTATCCGATCTTTGACCTTGAAGAAATGAAGCTTGGGCTTCGCGATTATATTCATCTGCTTGAAGAAGCAATTATCCGGTGCGTCTCCCGTTTCGGTATAGAAGGGAGCCGCCTGGAGGGCGCCACAGGGGTATGGATTGACCCCGACAAGGGAGCCCGCGCAAGAAAGATTTGTGCAATTGGCGTAAGGGCATCGCGGTTTGTGACTATGCACGGTTTCGCCCTTAACGTCAGCACTGACCTCTCCTATTTTAACCATATCAACCCGTGCGGCTTCACCGACAAAGGTGTTACAAGCATTGAGAAAGAGACAGGGCGAAAGAGTTCAATGGAGGATGTGAAGCGAGTGATGTATGACTCAATGAGGGAGGTCTTCGGATATGAATATTATTAAAAATAAATATAATGGAAAAAAGGTGGCTCTTGAAAGAGAGGGGCGACACACGTGTCGTCACGACCCTGGCGACAGAGATGGCGGTGCCTGCCGCTGTCGCCAGCCTGATGGCCCAGCGCGGCATCACAACAAAAAGCCAGGCTGAGGAATTCTTCAATCCCACACTTGGCTCCCTGCATGACCCCTTCCTGATGAAGGACATGAACAGGGCGGTTGACAGGATCAGCACGGCAATATCACGGAACGAAAAGATACTTGTGTACGGCGATTATGACGTCGACGGTACAACGGCCGTGGCGATGCTCTACTCCTTTCTGAGGGAGAGGCATTCAAGCCTTGATTATTATATCCCGGACAGGTATCATGAGGGGTACGGCCTCTCCTCAAAGGGGATTGATTATGCCGCCGAAGGGAACTGCAGGCTTATAATCGCTCTTGACTGCGGCATCAAGGCAGTGGACAAGGTTAAGTATGCCCGGTCTAAGGGAATCGATATAATCATCTGTGACCATCACCTGCCGGGTGATGGCATTCCAGAGGCTACTGCTGTCCTTGACCCCAAGCAGCCGGATTGCGGCTATCCCTACAAGGAGCTCTCAGGGTGCGGTGTGGGATTCAAACTGATGCAGGCTATCTGTAAGGTGCAGAACATCGCGTTTGAGAAGATCATTCCTTACCTCGACCTGGTTGCTGTGAGCATAGGATCTGACATTGTTCCGATGACCGGCGAAAACAGGGTACTGGCCTATTACGGGCTGAAGCAGCTCAACGAGTCGCCCCGCCTGGGATTTCAGAAGATCATAGAAAAGGCAAAGATCCGGAAACCGCTTGCCATTGAGGATGTGGTGTTCCGCATCGGACCCCGCATAAACGCCGCCGGACGGATGGAGTCGGGCAGCAGGGCGGTTGATCTGCTGGTATCGCAGAATCCGCAGGAGGCACTGACAATCTGCGATGCAATTGACATCAACAACGACGACCGCAGGAAAAAAGACAGTGAGATCACATCCGAAGCCCGCCGCATGGTGAGCGAGGACAGCAGGTCAGGCAACGCCCGCACAACGGTGCTGTTTCACCAGGGATGGCACAAGGGGGTGATAGGTATTGTGGCATCACGCCTTATTGAGACATATTACAGGCCTACCGTGATACTCACCGAATCTAAGGACGGCTTTGCCACCGGCTCTGCACGAAGTGTGCCAGGGTATGACCTTTACCAGGCTATAGAATCATGTTCTGATCTTTTAGAGAGCTTCGGCGGGCACATGTTTGCCGCCGGGCTGACCCTCAAGCAGGAGAACCTGCAGGAGTTTCGCGAGCGGTTTGAGAAGTTTGTGAGTGAGACGATACGTGATGAGCACCTGGTGCCATCTGTGAACATTGATGAGGAGATACCTCTTGAAGATATCACGATGGAGCTATACCGGAACCTCGAGCGGTTCCAGCCGTTTGGTCCCGAAAACATGGCGCCGGTTTTTGCCTCACGCAGGGTCAAGACCCTTGCCTGCCA
>DAIDJT010000024.1 GCA_027451265.1 Bacteroidales bacterium
TCCGGCCATTGACAGGGACTCTCATTGCCTCCATTCCAATGGCTGAAAATATCAGGACCCCGTTTGCCGGTACTTCAATTGAATAGGTGCCATCATTGTTTGAGGCAACACCGGTTGTGGTTCCTTCCAGAAGTATGGTCACTCCGGGGATTGGCTGCCCGGTATTATCCGTTACTTTTCCGGAGACTCTTATTGCCTGGGCAATAACCGTTCCGGAAAACAGAATTAGCAAGATGGCTGAAAACATTGCATGTTTTCCCCATTTAGCCACCTCTCGCTGAGAGTGCAAAATAAGGTTTGTTCTCCTGTTTTTGGATTTTGGAGTTTAAAGGTTTGGACTAATTGGTTACATTTAAGAGGGGGTGATGTTCAACAAAAAGCAATTTAACAGATTTTAAGACAGCCTGTAATCCTCCTTAGCAGATTTTTTAAAAAAAACTGCAGATGTGACATCATCCGTACAAGCACCGGAAGTGGCAGCCAGCTGTTTCATCCAAATGCAAATGGATGAATATAAAATAATTAGAGACGCGTATTGCGCGTCTCTAATTTTATTGGCTGACAACCCGTTTAAGGTTGTAGAATGATTTTCTACCAGCCCGTTGTCTGGGTAAGGGTGTAACCTTTCTCAGCATACTGGGTTATCTGGGCTATACCAACCGGTGCAAGATAGACCCTGTCAGTAAAGGCATCGCGGGCTGAGACGTTTTCAGGAAGATAGTAACCAACCATATCAGCACCATTGGTTCCGGAATAGGTAACCACTGTCCCGTCAGCTTTCTGAACCTTCAGCTTGTTTACCTTTGCTGCAATCAGCCACTCTGGCATCTCAACAGGGAAATCCATCCATAAACCGAGATGCAGGTCAGGGTTAGTGGTGACATCCAGATAGTTGAGTTTCTTCCAGCGTTTGATATCGAGGAGGCGTGAGTGTTCGAAAACGAATTCCATCCTGCGTTCACGGCGTATCTCCCAGATGAGGGCAGGTACGTCAGCGTCGCGGTCCGGATCATTGGGCAGGCTGGCCAGTATCATGGGAGCAGTCTTTTGAATTCCCTTGCCTGTAGCAGTTGCATCAAGCGGGCGATTACGAATCGCGTTGATGGAAGCATCTATATCTGCCTGGGTAACAGCCTGTCCGCCAAGGGTGGCGAGTTCAGCCTTTGCCTCAATCCAGTTCAGCACCACTTCACCGAGTCTCATAACCGGTGCATCATTTGTATTTGTATTTGACCCGTATTGTGGCGGGTAAGTGCCTCCGGCATATGTAGGCCCTATCCTGTCAATAAACTTGTCAGAGTAAAGCAATGTTGAAGCTTCCTTTTTGGGTGTATCCCAGAAGGTAGCCTCAAAGCGGGGGTCACGTGTTGCAATCATGCTTGCAAAATCAAGCTTGGCTGCATTCGGCAGAGTTGATGACTGATAAACCTGCCCATCAGCACAAATGAATGATTTTGCCAGGTCAAGATTGGCAGACTGCGGCTGACTCTCGGTAGTATTGGCATAGGAAGCTATATGATGTGTTACCTGTTGAGCTGCATCATATTGCCTGTACATAATAACCTCCTTGTTCCCGGAGAGATCTTCTGATCCGAAAAGTGAACGGAAATCGCTTGAAAAAGAGTACTTTCCGGATAACATGACAAAGTTCGCAGCATCTACAGCCATCTGAAAGTATTTCTGAGCTTTTTCAGAATTATTAAGGTGATACTTCTGCCATGATCCTTCAAAAAGCATCATGCGCGAAATAAATGATGCAGCTATGTATTTGTTCAGAAACTGGGCACCTCCGTCAGACGTACGTATATTGTCAAGTACATAATCAAAATCATCATAGACGGCATCCATTACAGCAGTGCGGTTATCCCTGTCCTTATAAAGAAGATCCTGTTCGGTGTCTTTTATTACCCTGTCATAATAAGGTACGTCACCGAAGACACTCACAAGCCTGCTGTACTCATATCCTCTGAAGAAACGAGCAACTGCACTCCAGTGTTTGTATGCCTCATCGGTGATTGAAACACCTTTCATCTGCTCGATCCTCTCAAGGAAGAGGTTTGATTTGCGGACATACGCAAAATTCCATGAAGGCCCGCAGTAAGTCGTCAGCATTGCGGGAGTCTCACTGGTTGAGCTTCTCGATGCCGGAGGCTGTGTTTCGAAGCTGATCTGCTTGCCCGACTGAGTGAAGTCATCAGCGAAATAGTATCCCCTCAGAGGCGCGTAGTCAACACCCCATGCAGAATTATAACCCACGAAGTAGTTCACATAGAATCCGTTCGCGAAAAGGCGAAGGTTATTTTCCGAAGTCCAGTAGTTCTGGTCATTCATTGTTGTCAGCGACGGTCTGTCGAGAAAATCTTCGCATCCGCTGAAAAACAATGCTGCCAAAGCGATTATAATTGTCAATTTTCTTTTCATTGTTCCTAGTTTTTAGAAGTTAACCTGAAGACCGACCGATGCACTCTTGAAAGTAGGTACACCAACCCCTGTACGACCCAGGTTATAGTTAGAGGTGTTCCACATTGAATAACCCTGTATTTCTTCAGGATCAATCGGAAGCGTACCAAGATGATCAAACGTAAAGAAATTCTCGAGAGCTGCATAAACACGCAACCTGCTGATCATAATCTTTTTGGTAATGCTTGAAGGAAGCGTGTAGCCGAGTGTGATATTCTTTATCCTCAGGTATGACATGTCAAGGAGATATCTTGTCTGAGGCACCATATTGAGAGTTGTGCTGCTCCCGGCCAGGTTATAAGGACGCGGATAGAATGCATCAGTCCTGTCTGCTCTCCAGAAATCAGTTGCAAAAGCCTTGGGCATGGCTCCGTCAGATGAGTTATACCCCGGGATGGCCAGGAAACCGTCACCCCAGACCTGCCTGCTGCCGACACCCTGAAGGAAGAATGACAGGTCAACACCTTTGTAGTCAAGGTCTGCACGGAAACCGTACATGTACCGCGGGGTTGAATTGCCAATGATCTTAAGGTCACCATAATCGGGTTTGCCGTCTGCATCCTTGATCAGGCTGTTACCGGGATTAATATACCCGTCGCCATTCAGGTCAACAAACTTGACATCCCCTGGCATAAAGAGGAAGTTCCCTGCCTGGATTCTTCCCTGGATGGCTACGTTTTCCGGATCGGCAAGCTGATATATTGTATAGTTGGCAGTTCCGGCCTCATTGGGTACAGTAACCTTTATCAGGTTGCCATCGTTGTCATAGACAAAGTCTTCAGCCTGGAAGAGCCGGTCTGTTTGATAGCCCCATATTTCGCCGTAGGTCTTGCCAACATACCATGAATTGATGCTCTGTGTTGAGCCGTATTCGGTGATCTTGGTAACAGCATCAGAAAGAGTTGCGGTAAGGTTAATGCCCAGGCCGTTTTCAAACCGGTGGTTGTAATCAACCTGTATCTCGGCACCCTTGGTGCGGAGTGATCCGAAGTTACCCTGTGGAGCACCTGTTCCGAAAGTCGGGGGAAGGCCTTCCTGCGGGACGATCATGTTCTTCGTATCCCTGATGAACCAGTCAAAGGTGACTCCAAGCTTATTCTTGAGAAGGCGGGCATCGAATCCCAGGTTCAGGGTTGTTATATCCTGCCATGTTACAGTTGCAGATACAGCGCCCGGGGTTGCGAACTGGTAGAGCTTCACCCCGCCGATCAGCCAGTTGTTCTGTGACCCACTCATTGTCGGGATATAAAGCGAGTTGGATACTGTCTGGTCTCCGATTGTACCCCATGATCCGCGAAGCTTGAGCATGGTGAGTGTGGGTTTTGCCCAGTCCATAAACTGCTCCTCAGTCAATATCCATCCTGCTGAGAATGAGGGGAACCAACGCCACTGAAGAGCGGAGGGGAATTTGGATGTCCCGTCATACCTGAGATTTGCCTCCAACAGGTATTTATCCTTATATGTGTAATTCAGGCGGCCATAGAAACCAAGCTGTGATTCCCAGTATTCTCCCCCGCTGGTAGTCTGGAGTCCATATGCAAGGTCAAACTGGGGGTTGGAGTAATCTATCAACTGTGTTGTCTGCGACCAGTTGTATGCTTCTTCGTACGCCACCCTGTTCATACCCAGCATGAATCCAAACTGATGATCATCCAGAACATTCAGTGCATAGGTTGAGTAGAGGTTAATTGTATTTCTCTGGTTGTTCTCAGAGCGCCGGTATATATGATCAGGGTTTGCACCGGGAGCTGTACTCCACATTGCCAGCTGATATGCCGGGATGGCACCTGGGGTAGTTGATGAAACCACCTGGCCGGTGCTTGAGTCAACATAAACCCTTTCGCCATTCTCATCAAGCTTAGGTACACCAGCTGACCAGTTGTCGCGTGCCGTAAACCTCGTACCCGGCCTTTTTGTAATATACTCCAGGTTTGCATGAGTATAATCGAAGATAATTTTCCAGTCTTTAAGCGGGGTAATTTCAAGCCCGCCGTTCACGCTGGTATAATTGTTTTCCTGGTTGGCAGTGTTTGCTGCTGACATTTCGTACGCAGGGTTCCTCGTAGGATAACCATCCTCGGTTGCATATGGGTATGTCGGTCCCCAGCGGTAGAGATAAAGCCAAGGGTCTGCCGTGGTAGAGTTGGTTGCATATGCATATCTCTTGTTCCTCTTTGAATAAAGTGCTCCGACATTTACCTTAAGCCAGTCAGTAACCTCAGTGCCCAGCCTGATCGATCCGTTGTAACGCTTGAAATCATCGATCTTTGAAGGCTTGATGATACCGCTCTGATCAAGGTAACCCAGGCCTATATTGTAATCAGTCTTGCCACTCTTGCCGTTAACTGAGAAATTGTGCAACTGAGTGGGGGTCCACTCCTTAATCATGTAATCATAGGCATCATAAGTTCTCAGGCCTATTTTATAGTTGTCAGCGTTGACATACCAGTCACGTCCATAAAGCATGGGATCATCGGGTTTCACAACATCAGCCCATTTTTTCTGCCATGCGACAGCTTTCTCATACCCTTCGCGCGTGATAAGCCAGAATGCGCCTGCCCTGGTACCTCCAATACGTTCAAAGGCCGCCACGGTATATTCAAGAGCCTCCAGCTGGGCCATTTCCATTTTCTTTGAGATATTCTGGAATGACAGGTTCCCGTTGTAGGATACGTTCACGCCCTCATTTTTTGCACCCTTCTTCGTGGTGATCAGTATCACACCGAAGGCTGCCTTTGCACCATATATTGAGGCAGATGCAGCGTCTTTCAAAATTGAGATAGACTCGATGTCATCAGGGTTAAGCATCTGAATTGACGGAATCTCAACGTTATCAACAAGTATGAGAGGTGATGATCCGCCCTGGAGTGAACCGATCTGACCACGGATTTTTATCAGGGGATCAGATCCTATTTCACCGCTGGGGATAACCACGCTAAGACCGGGCATCGTTCCCTGCAGACCACGGCCTGCATCTGCGATAGGTCTTGCTTCAAGTGTTTTTTCAATATTCACCGTAGAAACAGCTCCGGTCAGGTTAGCCCTCCTTTGAGTGCCGTACCCGACTACAACAACTTCTTCGATAAATTCAACATCAGGACTCATTTTCACATCAATCCTGTTTGATGCCCCTACGGTCACCTCATGGTTAGCATACCCAAGTGAAGTGAATACGAGCACCTGTCCGGGTGCGGCACTGATTGAGTATGACCCGTTAAAGTCAGTGCTTGTACCGGTAGTGGTGTTCTTGATTATCACGTTGACACCCGGCAACGTTTCATTCGTTGTGGCGTCTGTGACAGTCCCTGTCACGGTCTTAGGCTGAGCATAAATGCTTTGCGAAAGCATCAGTCCCAAAACCGCAAACAACATTAATAGTTTGGTTCTCATGTGATTGGATTTAGGGTTAATTGGTAATGGTTAGGTTATAGATTTAGAAATCACAAATCCGTTTGATGTTAGCAATTTACTGTTTTATCTTAAAGATATATTACAAGTTCCCACTTTTTTTCTCTGTTATCCCTATTCCGGGCCGGTCAGGAAGGGTGATCTTACCGTCAACCACCGTCATGCCATCATATACATCATTGCTTATCAGCAGGTTGCCATCTAGATCCGCCCAATCAACAAGCGGAGAAAGTTGTGCGGCTGCTGAAACTGCACATGAAGTTTCAGTCATACATCCTATCAGGATCTTCATTCCCATCTGTCTTGCCATGGTGATCATCTTGTATGCGGCATGCATGCCGCCGCATTTCATCAGCTTGATATTGATGCCTGAATAAACACCCTTCATGGGCAGAAGATCCTCAACCGTCTGAAGTGCCTCATCGGCAAGTATCGGCAGCGGGCTCCTCTCCGTAAGCCAGGCAATGTCATCAACCTGCTCCTTCGGCATGGGCTGCTCAATGAAGAGAGCTCCCCTTTCGCTCAGGTAGTTTGCCATCTCAAGTGCATAGTTGCGGTCTTTCCACCCCTGGTTCACATCAACGAAAACAGGCACATCGGTTACTGCACGGACAGTATCAATCATCTCCCTGTCATTGTCCCTCCCCATCTTGATCTTCAGCAGTTTGAAACCGGCTGCCTCTACGGTTTTTTCCCTGACAACATCGGCTTTGTCAATGCCGATGGTGAAACTTGTCACCGGGGTTTTCTCCCTGTTCAGCCCCCACAGCCTGAACCATGGCTGGCCCAGAAGCTTGCCTGTCAGATCATGCAGGGCTATGTCAATTGAAGCCTTGGCTGCATGATTCCCGGGCATGACCCCGTCAACATATGCCAGGATATCTTCCATCAGGAAAGGATCACGAAACTGTTCCATGTTGACCTTTGACAGGAAACTGAGGACTGATTCATGGCTTTCACCCAGATAGGGTGGCATGGAGGCTTCACCGAAGCCCTTTACACCGTCATACTCAATTGTTGTAAGAACCACCGGTGTGGTGGTTCTGGAGTTGGTTGCCACGGTGAAGACATGCCGGAGCTGCAGTTCATATGGTTTGTAGCTGAGCTTAAGCGTTCCACCTGCCTTCCCGGCGCTCCTGATTCCGGCTGCTGCCGTGTCACTGCCGGCAGTCTTGCAACCGGCAATAAGTGCTCCGGCAGCTATGCCACTGATCTTTATAAAATCCCTTTTTTTCATTTGAGTAGGTCAGATTTATTATGTCTCATGGAACCCGCACGTCTGACATGGAGTCCATTCAGGATGTCAGAAATACCAGCCGTGCTGTGAAACGCGCTCGAGGCCCTTGCCCTGGGTGAACCCGGTCACCCTTCTTGCACCCTGCAGTATCTCAAGCAGATAAGCACTGTAATTTGTCCTGGTGGAGTCGAAACTGTTGATCCTCACCAGTCTGGATGAGTGTATGAATTCGGTATCGCCGATATACATACCGGTGTGGGTTATCCTTATCTTTCCATCCCTTTCCCTGCCGAAGAAAAGGAGATCACCCGGTGCAAGCGACTTGCAGGGGTTCTCAATGCTCACTTCCTCCCCGTATCTTAACTGGCCCGAAGCATCGCGGGTCATTATCACTCCGCCATAGTAATAAATTGTCTTTGTAAACCCGCTGCAGTCAACACCTTTTGTCGATGTTCCTCCCCACAGGTATGGAGTGCCCAAAAATGTTTTTGCAAAACGGATCAGTCTCTCCGGCTCAATACTGGCACTGGCTGCCCATTTTTTGAAATCATCAGTCTCCTGTTTCCTGACCTCGCCGGTTCTGCCGTCAGGCAGCATCACGGTCCAGTTATCACCAACTGAACCTGTCCTGACAACGATCACCCCGAAGACTATATCGGAAACGGTTTCCCCCTTGCTGTCTGTTATCACCCCTGTGTGCCCGAGGTATATCAGCCGGTCACTGCCCTTCCATGCAGCCAGTTCTGAATCATTCAGTACCGCAACAGGATCATCTGTCCACCCGATGTAGGAATCGGGTGTCTGTATCAGCATCCACCCTCCGCGCTTTGTCAGCATCCTGACCGGGGTACCCATCAGGGCCTGCGTGGCCATCTCAGCAGAATGTGAAGGTTTCGTTCTGATGTTGCATACACTCACCGAGACAAGACCCCATGGCTTGTCGGCAACCGACGCATCAGGAAGAAGGTTTATGCTGTCGGCATAGGTGAGCCCGGATTTTTCGAGCATCTCAATGATGGCGCTTTTTGCCCCGGGAAGATCCGTTTCCCCTTTGGCAGTAATAATGCCTCCATCTGACATCACAAGACTGACATCACAGAGTGATTCGGCATGCTGTGGTACCATTTCAGCTGCAATCGCATCAAGCTTTTCGGTAAGTTCCGCGGGAACTTCCTTCTTCTGACAACCTGCAAGCTGAATGATAATTAATGACAGGACAAGATAGTTTAAGGGTTTCATGAAAGTTGTATTACATCTTACAAATCCAAAAGTAAAAATTAATAATATTCAAGTCAATAGGCAATTGAATTTTATTTAATTTGTCAGGGGAAATTTTCAGCCTGCATGGCCGGAACCTGAATATCCGGAATTGAACAGGTTCAGAGACGGCCTCGGCACGCCGCTCAGGAATACGGAACAATAGAACAAATGAAATGAATATGAAGACAACAGTCAAACAGGTTATCTCAACTCTGATGGCAATTGCAATTACCGTTCTGTCTTCCTGCAATGCATCGGGGCAGAAGATGGAGACGGGGCTGGAGGTTTTGATAAAAAACAATTTTGACATCCTTCAGGGTAAAAGGGTGGGCCTGGTGACCAATCCCACAGGGGTTGACAATCAACTCGTTTCAACAGTCGATATCCTGCACCACGCGCCGGGAGTAAAACTGGCGGCGCTTTACGGACCTGAACACGGAGTGCGTGGCGAGTTCACCGCAGGGGAATACGTTGATTCTGAAACTGATCCTACAACTGGTCTTCCTGTTTACAGTCTTTACGGGAAGACACGCAAACCATCACCGGAGATGCTGAATGACATAGATATCCTGGTATACGACATTCAGGATATCGGTTCAAGGTCATACACATTTATAAGCACACTTGGCCTGCTCATGGAGGCTGCGTCAGAAAAAGGCATACCTGTGGTGGTGCTTGACCGCCCCAACCCGCTTGGAGGTGTCCGTATGGAAGGTGCTGTTACCCGCCCCGGCTTTTTTTCATTTGTGAGCCAGTTCGCCATACCTTACATTCATGGCATGACGGTGGGCGAACTCGCAAAATTCCTCAACGGTGAAGGTTTGCTGACCAACGGTATAAAGTGTGATCTCCGCGTTGTAAAAATGAACGGATGGTCAAGGAAGATGCTGTTCGGGGATACCGGTCTTCCCTGGGTTCCCTCCTCACCCCATGTTCCGCACGGTGACACACCGCTTTACTATCCTGCTACGGGCATTGCCGGTGAGCTCTATGCCGTCAGCATCGGGGTAGGTTACACAATTCCCTTTCAGACCTTCGCGGCTGAATGGATCAACGCTGACTCCCTGGCCTCAGCACTGGGGGCACTGAAGCTCCCCGGAGTAATATTCAGGCCGGTACATTACAAACCGTATTACAGCACGCTCCAGGGAAAAATGGTACACGGGGTGCAGATTCATCTTACTGATCCTTCAAAGGCCCCGCTCTCACTGATTCAGTTCTATATCATGCAGGAAGCACACCGCCTGTGGCCCGACAAGAACCTTTTTGAGATGTGTGACCAGTCACGGCTCTCAATGTTTGACAAGGTTTGCGGCACTGACGAGGTAAGACTCGCTTTCACGAAGTCTTTCAGGGTGGATGATATACTGGGCCTGTGGAACAATGACATCCCGGCTTTCAGGGCCAGGGCATCAAAATATTTCCTGTATAACTGATTCGCCCCGTCAGTGGATATTTGCACCCTCGACGCTCTTTTCAAGCTCGCGGGCGTGCTGCAGGAACTCACTTACAGGCATCTCCTTATAGTAGACCATGCCATGTGTTCCCCTGATCTTCGGACTCTCATTTTCATAGAAGAAATCCTTGCCAAGAATCAGCTGTACCTGCTTGAACTGTTCAACCCACACCTGCTGAGACAGGTGACTGAAAGGCCCGTCATAGGCAGGACTGGGAAATGAGGCATTCACCTGGCTGACATAGCAGTCGCGGAATGACTGGTTCAGAACTGCCATTGAATTCAGTGATACCGGAACGAATACGTTGGACTCGGATGGCAGGAACCTGAACCATACGTTACGGTAACCAATTACCCTTACTCCTGAAAGATCCTTTTCAATGTTCCACTGCCTGAGTGCCTCTGCAACTGCCTGCAACACCTTGTAATGCGTATCGGGACCCGACCCCTCGGGGTCAAATGCCAGGCTGATTATATCAGGCTGTATCCTCCTGAGATACTGAAGAATAGGCTCTACATCGCGGTGCTTGTCAGGCTGCTGGGTGAAGATATCGCCGGTATAAAAGCCCAGCCTCAGGTGTTCAATGTTACGAACCGGCACACCGTAGTGGGCCCATACCAGTTCCTCCTCATACTCCCTGAGCATACCCTTCAGCCTCTGAATGTCAGGCGGATTCTTTTCACCGCTGTAGCTCTTCCTGATCAGTTCAATGTTTTTCCTTATCTGTTCCGTCAGCTCATCTTTCGATTTTAGCCGGTAAATATCAACCATCGCACGGACAATCCTGTGACACAGGCCCCTCAGCTTGCCGGCCTCGTCCTTGTCGGCCACTTTGTCGAGGTAGTGGCTCACATCCTTGTCCCACTTGAATTTATAACCTGATTCAAAGAAATCAGGGTACCTGAGCATCTGGATCATTCCTGCCGAGATAAGGCGCTGTGTCTCCTCAAGGAGTTCCAGCAGCATGCTGTTTGTCACGGCTGTGAATCCGGATGTGAGCACCGAGAAATGAAACTTGTTGGTTATCTCCCGCAGCTGCGGGATTATAGCCGGAAAAATACCCAGCATTATGTCATCATGATGTGGCCCCGTATGCAGGAAAGTGGTGTTCTTCTCCCTCCTCAGCCCTGCCTCAATCTTCCGTTTGGTTGACTCAATCACGTCTGCAACGGTGTTGAGGCTCAGCCCTGGAATCAGTGAGCAGTACTCATCGTTCTGAAGATCTTCAAGAACAAGCTTATGTGCATATTTCTCTATCTTCTGACACAGGTCGAAGACCGCCCTTTCCGTCTTTTCGAAGGACCATTCGCCCTCCCTGAAATATCTCTCAACGGAATCATGCAACTGGACAGCTGCCCCGGCGGTGAGATAGAACCGCGCGTTTTTCATTCCCTGGAGCACCGTGGCTGGATAGAGGTTATCCGGTTCATTCTCAAGGGCATTCCTTACAACCAGTGCCTTGGCATCACCGGCTGCGAAGATGATTGCCACGGCATCGGGATTAAATGCAATTGTTCCGAGGCCGATGGTGATCACAAGCCGGGTTCTTGACACCTCAATACCCCCGAGATCGCCGGCTGAAGCAGCCTGTGTCTCGAAGTTTGTTGCCGTAAGCCTTGTGGCTGAGTTATGGTCACTCCCCCTGGTATTGAAGGCAATGTGCCCGTCAGGGCCGATCCCTCCAAGGAAGAAGCCTATGCCTCCAAGGGCACGTATCTTCTTTTCATATCCGGTACACCAGTTGTCAATCCTGAAGAGTGACTCCTGCTGGAGCTTCTCAACCGGACCAACTGCTTCCCTGTTGCGCAGTGAAAGGTCAATTATATTATCCGGGAAGACCTCTGAAAAATGTTTCCCTTCAGCCAGGGTTATCTCCTCCGAGTTGATCAGCAATGCCCTGGCGGGGTCAAGGTCGAATCCCTCAATATAGTAGTTTCTCACATAGTCATAGAAGCTGTTATGCTGTCGCGGGTCAATCGGATAGAACTCATCGATCTGGACAAAATGAAGTTTTCTGAGGGACGGTTTCTCCTCCAGCAATAGTCCGTTGTCCTCCCTTATCTTTCTGGCTTCGGGACTGTCCCAGTTATTGAGCAGGTATTTTGTCCATTTGATGAAGTATTCAGGGGTTTTTCCCGTAGGCAGGCTGATGACCCCGTCAGGGTTCTGTGCAACCCACTCGAGGAACCTGAGTGAGGTAAGAAGCCCCAGGCCCGGGAAATTATCAACAACGATATAAGGTGTTTTTGTCGTCATCTTCAGGCGGCCAGAACGGCTGAAAAATGCCTGTTCCACCTTGCTAAATCCGAAAGTATTCATAGTCAATTGTTTTATATTTATTTTAAAAGTGCGTCATAGAGAACTTCCACGGGGTGGAAGGCCTTTCTGCCCGTGCCGTCAGTGATATGGTGGCGGCACGATGTTCCCGGTGCGGCGATTACTGTCTCCTCTGAGGCAGCCCTGACCGCCGGGAAAAGTACCATCTCACCTATTTTCATGCTCATGTCATAGTGTTCCTTTTCATATCCGAATGCTCCGGCCATTCCGCAGCATCCGTCATTTATCTCCTGCACGGTGTAGTTTGCCGGCAGTGAAAGCATTTTTATTGTTGGAGCCGTGGAAGCAATGGCCTTCTGCTGGCAGTGGCCGTGCAGCAGCACTTTCACCGGCCTGTCAGTGAAGCTTGCCGGAGAGATGTTGCCCCTGTCAGCCTCCCTGCAAATGAACTCCTCAATAAGCATCGCGTTATCTGCAAGGCGCCGGGCGTCATCAGACAGTGATTTTCCTGCAATCTCAGGGTATTCATCGCGGAAGGCAAGCAGGGCCGAGGGTTCTATCCCCAGCATCGGCCTTTCAGCCGAGACAACGCTGCGAAGCAACATAATGTTCTTAATGGCAACCCTGCGTGCCGCCCTGAGCAGACCTTTCGAGAGGAAAGTGCGGCCGCTCTCGATGTGGCGGGGTATGATGACATCATAGCCAAGGCTCTCAAGTAGCATCACGGCCTTGATGCCAATGTCGCTCTCATTGTAGTTGGTGAACTCATCAGCAAACAGGCAGACTGTCCCCTTTGAGTACCCTGCGCTCTCCGACCTGATGCTGTCAGGGCTGCCGGAGTTGCCTGGACTGCCGGGGCTGCCTGTCATCTGATCTCCGTTTGCAGCGTTCACTCTCCCGCTCTTTCTCCTGTGGCGTCTTTCCCATGCCCTGAGCGTCACCGGCGAGAGGGCCGGGATGGGTCTTTTGACCGAGAAGCCAATGAGTCGCTTGAATAAGGGCAGGGCCGTGACCATGTTTGTCACTGGCCTCACAATCATCCCTGGCATGTAAAGCCTTGGCAACCAGGCTATCAGCCAGGTACGGAAAGGCACATGGTGGATGTCATAGTAGTGCTGCAGGAACTCAGCCTTCAGCTTTGCCACATCAACGTTTGACGGGCATTCTGATTTACATGCCTTGCATGAAAGGCAGAGGTCCATTACCTCGTAAATCTCCCGGTGATCAAACTTCTCCCTCTTTTCTGACCTTGTCAGGAACTCCCTGAGTATGTTTGCCCTGGCGCGGGTTGATTTATCCTCATCACGCGTTGCCATGAAGGTCGGGCACATCGTGCCACCCACCAGCGCGCTCTTACGGCAGTCAGCCGAGCCGCTGCATTTCTCGGCTGCATAGAGCAGGCCCTCCTCACCGGTAAACTCAAACACCTTCCCGGGAAACCGTCTCCTTTCACCTGCCGGGTAACGAAGGTTTTCTGTAATCGGCGGGGTATCTGTTATCTTACCAGGATTAAACAGTCCCTGGGGATCCCATGTCTTTTTAAGCTCCCTTAGAAGAGCGTAGTTATGCGGCCCCAGCATCAGCGGTATAAACTCACCCCGGAGTCTTCCGTCGCCGTGCTCGCCGCTTAGTGACCCGCGGTATTTCTTCACCAGGGTGGCAATATCCTCAGCCAGACTGTGAAACGTATGTATATCATCCGGGTCCTTAAGGTCAAGGAGCGGGCTGAGATGAAGTTCGCCTGTGGCGATATGTGCGTAATAAGCACAGCTAAGCCCGTGTTTGTCAAGTATGGCGGCAGCCTCTGCAATATAATCAGGGAAGAGTTCCGGAAGCACGGCCGTATCTTCAATCACCTGCACGCTCTTCCTTCTTCCCGGTATATTCAGCAGGACTCCCAGTCCGGCCTTCCTTAAAGCCCACACCCGTGCCATTTCATCTGCCCCCGTAAAGAGCGGGAAGTGATATCCATAGCCTGCGCTGACCATATCACGTTCAATGGCAGCGGCTGTAGCTTCAATCTCCTCAACAGCCTGCCTGGTGATCTCAATAAGCAGTATGGCCTTCGGGTCTCCGCTGACGAAGAAGCGGTTCCTGTTCTGCTCAATATTATCCTTCGTGCAATTCAGAATGTAGTCATCAATGAACTCCACTGCGGCAGGCTTATGCTTCAGGGCAATAATATTGGCCCTGACAGCATCCTGGATGCTGCTGAAATGAGCACACAGCAGGCCGGTCCGGTCATTTGTCACAGGCACCAGGTTAAGCTTCATTGAGACTGTGAAGGCCAGCGTACCCTCCGAGCCGGCGAGCAGCTTGCAGACATTTATCTTTTCACCGTTGCCTGTAAAGGGGTCTGTTTCCAGCAATGCGTCTATTGCATAGCCGTTGTTACGCCGCCGCAGGGCAGGATGCGGGAACTCCCGGCGTATCTCTTCCGCGTTACGCTTGTCTGAGAGCATGTCACGCAGGTTCATGTAGATTCTGGTCTCAAGCAGCGCCGGATCACCGTTGCACTTCTCCCTGAATTCACCTGTTGTCAGAGCCCTGAAATGTGTCCCGGAACCGTCTGATAGAATGACATCGGCCTCAAGTATGTGATCTCTTACGCTTCCATGGATGAGCGAATGTGCGCCGCATGAGTTATTGCCGAGCATCCCCCCCATGCAGCACCTGTCAGCTGTGGAGGTCTCAGGACCGAACTGCAGGCCGTGAGGGGCAAGGAAACGGTTCAGCCCGGCCAGCACCACCCCCGGTTCAATCCTCACCCACCTTTCTTCAGGGTTAAACTCAAGAATGTGGTCCAGGTACCTCGAAATATCCATCACTATTCCCGGGCCCACCACCTGCCCTGCCAGTGATGTCCCTGCACCTCTTGGTATAACAGAACCTCCCGTTTTGCGGGCAAAGGCCAGTATCTTCCTGATGTCGGAAACTGATGCAGGCCTCGTTACGGCCAGCGGTATCTCCCTGTAAGCTGAGGCATCGGTGGCATACAGGATCCGCTGCTTGTCATCGCTCCAGAGATCTCCTTCGAGCTCCTGTCTGAGACTGTCAAAAATGGAATCCTTTTTCATTTGCCACAGGAATAATCTGTTCTAATTACGGGCTTTTCTGCCAAATGCCGGATCAATCCTGAGAAGAGATACCGCGATGAGCGGAACAACACTGCAGATCATAACCCAGAGGAAGAAATGGTTGTAACCGAGCTGTTCCTGCAGCCACCCTGCAAACATTCCGGGAAGCATCATCCCCAGGGCCATGAACCCTGTACAGATGGCATAGTGAGCCGTCTTGTACTTACCTTCGGAGAAATAGATAAGGTATAGCATGTACGCAGTGAACCCGAACCCGTAACCAAACTGCTCGATGAAGACGCAAATGTTCACGATCAGCATGTTATCTGTCTGGGTAAAGCTCAGATAGAGGAAGGTAGCTGCTGTCAGCAGCATGCTGAGGGTCATTGGCCAGAGCCATTTTTTCAAACCGCCCATGGCGGCTGCAAGACCTCCGATGATGCCTCCCAGCGTCAGTCCTATGATGCCAACCGTGCCATAGACAAATCCAACCTCACCGGTGGTGAGACCCAACCCGCCCTTGTCAATGGGATCAAGGAGGAAGGGGTTTATAAGCTTCAGCAACTGCGCCTCAGCGAACCTGAATGTCAGCATGAAGAAGAGCGCAGCACCCAC
>DAIDJT010000025.1 GCA_027451265.1 Bacteroidales bacterium
GATGTTATTGAGTATTTTCACAGTAAAAGCCGGGGGGCTGCTCTTTGGCATATAAACGGAAGGAACAACAGGTTCTGTAATTCAATATATTTGTTAACCATAAAAATCCGTTGTACCTAAAGTGTGACTAACTATGAACCAGGTAAACCGTCGTAATTTCCTCCGTCTGGCAGGCGCTGGCGCCGCCGCAGCTGCAGCCGCCCCGGTGGCACAGGCAATGAGTGCTGCAACACTCCCCGTTGCCAATATCATGAACCCGGAATCTGCCGGTCAGCAGACCCAGCAGGGCAAACCGGATACGAACATCGCTGACGCCGCAAAAACTGCCCGCGGTCTCAAATCTATGCCTGGACTTTATCCCGGATTGGTGGCGGTTGTTAAGAACACCCGTTCAGTGAAAGACAATGCCATCATTGAGCAGGAGGTGTATGACATGATCGCCCGTTCCATGCTTGAGCTTACAGGTGAGAAAAAACTGAAGAAAGCATGGAGAAAATTCGTCTCACCAGGTGACAGAATAGGGCTGAAGGTCAACCCGGTGGCAGGAAAGAGCCTCAGCACCAGCCACGAGGTGGTGAGGTCGGTGATAGCTCAGTTGGAGGAGAGCGGCATAAAGAGATCACAGCTTACCATATGGGACAGGCGCGAGTTTGAGCTGACCGACGCTGGATTCACACCTGAGAACTATCCGGGCATACGCATCGTCGGCACCGAACAGATGGACAAGGAGGGGCTTTACTATGGCAAGGACGGCAAACTTTACGGTGAGCATATGATTGACCGCGACTGGTACTACTGGGCCGATGTGGAGGGCGAATATGACGAATATACAATGCCCTACATGGTCAACGGCGGCAAGTACTCATATTTCACCAAAATCGTCACACAGGAACTTGATAAAATCATCAATATCCCTATTCTCAAGAATGCCGGCATGACAGTGACCCTGGCGCTGAAGAACCTGGCATTCGGATCGGTTTCAAACACCGGCAGGCTGCATGCAAAGCTGTGGAACGAAACCTGTGCGCAGGTGTGCGCCTTTGCACCCCTCCGTGACAAGGTGGTCCTGAACATCGCTGACGGCATCAAGGGATGCTTTAACGGCGGACCAGGAGCCAACCCTCAGTTCTTCTGCGATTACCATACGATTATTACCGGATCCGATCCGGTTGCGGTTGACCGTATTGGATATGATATTGTTCTTGCCAAAAGGATTGCTGAGGGTTTACAGAAAGCCGGCACACCCCAGGCTCTGGAGTTCATGCTGCAGGCTGAACGCCTGTCACTTGGTGTGGCCGACCGTGAAAAAATTGAGCTGAGGGAAGTGGTGCTGGGATAAAACTTTTGATTATTGACTGAATAATGTTTTCCGGAAAAATTCTTACTGCTGCAGCAGCAGCACTGATAGCTGTCACCGCCGGCGCGCAGTCGGCACTTGTACCCCGTGCCCTTTCATTGATGAATGGCGTTGAGTCAGCCCAGAGCCGGACATTTACCGAGACCTCTTTGTACGGGTATATAGACGGTGGTGCCGAGCTGTACCTCGAATATGGCTTTGACACACTGCTTGTGACTGAGCTCGTTATTGAAGGCAACGACATCAAGGCCGAGGTATACCGCATGAAGGACCCTGAGGCTGCTTTTGGCATTTTCTCCGTATCACGGTTCCGCTGCAACGGGGGCGCAAAACTGACCGAGCACATATGCCGGTCAGCATACCAGTTGCAGTTCTGCAAGGGACCATATTATGTCAGTATTATCAACGACACCGGCAGTGCTGATGACCAGAAACTCTCCGGTGACCTGGCCAGGCTGCTGATCGATAATATTGCGGAGCCGCCGTTTGATCCGGGAAGTTTCTATACCGGCGTTCTGGATGAGGAAACGATGCGCGGTGCAGTTCTGGTCAGAGGCCCTCTCGGGATATATAACGGCATTCCTGTGCTGTCTGACAAACTCGGTAAGGCAACCGGGTACAGTGCCCTTCTGATAAGGCAGGGTGCGGATACAATTGCCTCACTTTGGTTCAAAAATGATTTCGCAGCAGAACAATTTCTGCGTGCCGCGAAGTTGCAGACAGGTTCAGGGAAAGACGCAGTTGGCAGTGACTCAGCTGTTTCAGTGGTTTCGGCAAGACATATTATTATTACTTTTTGATATCGGTGTCATTTATTTGCTATTTTTGTCGTCTTAATACTGAAATAGCAGCATGCAGTTTTTTAAACCGCTTGAAACTGGCAGTGAGGAAAAGAAAAAGCCTGCCACATCAACAGAAAAAATAAGGTGTCTCATTATAGGTTCAGGGCCTGCAGGGTACACTGCAGCCATATATGCCGCCCGCGCAAACCTTAAACCGGTACTCTATACCGGATTGCAGCAGGGTGGTCAGCTTACCACAACAACTGAGGTCGAGAATTTCCCGGGGTATCCTGATGGTGTCACCGGACCGGAGATGATGGAAGACCTGCGCAAGCAGGCTGAAAGGTTCGGGACGGAGATACGGTTTGGAATAGCAACCTCTTCAGATTTCTCGGGTAAGCCGCTGAAGGTAACCTTTGACGGCAGTGTTGAGACAGAGGCAGACGTGGTGATTATTGCAACCGGTGCCACGGCTAAATACCTCGGCATACCTGCCGAAACAAAATATGCAGGTATGGGAGTCTCGGCATGCGCCACATGTGACGGATTCTTCTACCGCGGCAAGGATGTGGCCGTTGTAGGCGGTGGTGACACTGCATGCGAGGAGGCAACTTACCTTGCTGGCCTGTGCAGAAAGGTGTACATGATTGTCAGGCGTGACGTGCTCCGGGCAAGCAAGGCCATGCAGCACAGGGTTATGAATACGTCCAATATCGAGATATTGTGGAAATGCCAGGTTGAGGATCTGTTCGGAACACAGGGTGTTGAGGGGGCAGTTATCATCAGAGGCAGGGGAACACCTGAAGAAGAGAAGTTCAATATCAGCATTGACGGGTTCTTCCTGGCCATCGGGCATACGCCGAACTCGGAAGTGTTCAAGCCATGGCTTGAGACCGATGAGACAGGATATATAATAAAAGAGCCGGGCTCGACGCGGACGCGCATTCCAGGTGTGTTCGCCGCAGGTGATGTGGCTGACCGGGTATACAGGCAGGCAGTTACGGCGGCCGGAAGCGGCTGCCAGGCTGCTATTGATGCTGAGAGATATCTCTCAGATCAGGGACAGGGAAATTAATAACATAAAAAGGGGAAACAAACGCTTATCATGCGGAATTTTAAAAAGACATTTCATATAAATGCTGAGCCATCTGACATTTATGCTGCGCTTACAAATCCGTACACAATAGAACTCTGGTCGGGTTACCCGGCAATAATGCCTTCAAAGGCAGGGGAGGAGTTCAACATGTGGGACGGTGACATCTGCGGACGGATTATTGATCTCGTCCCTGACAGGAAAGTGGTACAGGAGTGGTATTTCGGAGACCGTGAGCTTGAATCACAGGTCACCATCACCATCAGCGGCAACGGAGGTGGAACAGCTGTTACTGTTGAACATACAAATATCCCGGTAGAGGATTACCAGAACATTGCTGAGGGGTGGAATGAGTACTACATGGGGGCCATCAGGCGTTTTTACAACCCCAATTTCTGACCCTCAAGTATATCAAGCACATCTTCCAGCCCGCCTACTATCAGGTCTGATATGCCTGTATAGCATTTCGTCCTTGACTTTTCGGAGACTGCTTCACCCCAGCGCGGAAGCCAGTTGAGCATTTCCTTTCTGATGTACCGTGTAAGATCATTGCTGATCATTGCCCTGATCTCATAATCGTCTTCAGTAAGGTACTTCTCGAGCATCAGGTTGATGAAAAGAAGCTGGATGCCGAGATGATCGGGAGCCAGGCTGCTTTCATCACCCCTGCTATAGCCATACCTGCGGTAAAGGCTGCACAGCTCGTCATAGTGTTCTTCTGCAGGCCGGTCACTTTTTTTCCAGTACGATGCCGCCGGATAGGCCCCGGCAGTACCATCGCCGGCAAGCAGTGAATGGTAGTTGTCATCCACGGCGTGATGGCACTGTTGCTTCAACGGGCAGGGTGATTTAAGAAGGCGGACCGCCCTTGCGAATCTGGCGTTGGTGCTTGATACCGGCAGGTTGCGCAGCAGCCCTTCATCACAAAGATGGGAAAGGTCGCTTTCGCCGGGAGTTATTGAAACGGATCCGCCGAGAAAAAGAAACAATGAAGTATAAGCCTGAAGGAGCTCTTCAGGAGTATTTATGCTGTTAATGTTGCCAGTCATCAGAAAATCAGGTTGCATGACCCAATAACGTGATTATCCGGCAAATTGTTCACTTCCTTACTTTGTCGAGATTCTCCAGTTCGTTTATACCCATGCTGTCAGAGAGGCTTGCAATTGTTTTCAGGTCGAGGTCTCCCTGGATTGATACCACCGAGCTTCCCTCACCGCCAGTGACCATCACCAGTTCGGCAATCCTGCCCCCGACTTCCCGGATCATGAAGAAAACGTTTCCATTTTCTTCCTTTACCGTCATAAGTTCCTCATAGCCATTGTGCTGTAATTTTGGCATGAGTTCCGCTGCAAGGTTAACACCGGATGAGTTCCGGGCGCTGTCAATGCTAAGAATCCTTATTCCCTTAATCCTGGTAACGAGATTACGGAACTCTTCGTCATTACTGTCAATCCTTGACAGGAGGCTGAACATCTTCGATGAAATGAATACCGATGTGAATCCATCCTTCCCGTCATACCTTGCGAACAGTTCGTCAACCGGGCTCTTCTGCGCAAGCAGCGAAAGCGGCAGAACAGCCAGGAGAATCAGGATAAATACCTGTTTTTTCATGATATCTTTTTTATTTTGTTTCTTTATTTTCTGCTTCAGGCTTAAGCCCGTCAAGGTACCGGAGCCTTGAAAGGTTCTTCCCGACGAGGCCGTTGATATTCCGAAGGCTGTTCAGTTCATCCGGGCTCACGGTGATTGTGCCGACCTGTTGAAGCTGTGTGGTGCCGGCATTCATGTTTTCCGAAACCGTAAGAAGGATGCTTTTCACTTCGGCCATTGCCAGATCAGGGTCACTGAACGTGTCTCCGTTGCCTGGTGACCTCAGCTGGCTGAAGATAAGCCACAGACCGGCAACAGCGGCAGCTGCGGTGCCAATGATGGCCAACAGCCTCCTCCTCCCGTTCGATGTCGTCACCCTTGTCTCCGTGCGGGTCACCGCCTCAAGCCTTGCATCAAAATCTTCCGACGGTTCAGGCATCCTTTCCGGTGCGATGGCCAGGTACCCGTCCTCATCCGTCATAGAGGCAGGTGCTGCAACGCTGCCGAGGTATTTCCTGAGAGTAAGCTCTTCTTCTTCGCTGGTCTCCCCACGGTAGTACCTACCAATCAGTTCCCTTATCTTTTCCTGTTCCATAACTGTATATCCTTTCCAGCTCTTCTTTTATCTGTTTTCTTGCCCTGGACATCAATGTCCGGAGGGCCGCAACATTCATCCCCAGTGCTTCAGCCGTCTCGTCATAAGTATAGCCCTCAATATCTCTCATGATGACTGCACTCTTCCCGGGTTCATTCATCCTGCCGACAATCAGGCGGACCAGCCGTGCAGCCTCACCTGCATCATGGGCTTTGACAGTGTCAGCGTCAGCGGCCGCCATGGCTTCAGTCTCGCGGTGATCTCCTATCCGGAGGTTCTTCTTTTTCCTCAGGATATCTATGCAGCAATTGCGGGTCACAGTGGTGCACCAGGCAGCAACGCTTGACAGGTTCCTTCTGGAATTCCTCTCCGCCCACAACTTCATCATTACCTCTTGCACCGCGTCTTCCGCCTCCTCCCGGCTGTTCAGGTACCGGTAGGCGAGGGCATAAAGCCTTCGCCCTTCCGGCAAAACCATTTTCCTGAAATCTTCGGGGGTCATCTTGTTGAGAACTGTTCCCCAAAGTTATCAATCCCCGGAAATCTCAAGCTCTTCAAGAATTGCCAGTCCCTTCCCGTCACTTTCAAAGAGCCTTGAGGCTTCATCCCTGGTTAGATTTCCCTCAATATGCACCACAGCCTCATCATCACCGTCAATGACAAGAAGCATCTCTTTCACAATGTCCCTCTCGCTCCTTACCATGAACCTGAGATCGGTATCATAGTTCCTTACTGACATCAGTTCCTCGTACCTGCCTCTTCTGATAATGTTCCTGATTTCAGGGAGAAACCCATTGGATTCCGGAGCCTTATCCTTATCCCTGACCAGCAGCCGTATGGAAGTGATCTTTTTCATCGGATTGTCCGGGTCATCACCCTCCCTGCTTCCGAGGAAGCCAAGCAGGCTGCCGTTGATGATAACCGTGGTATACCCTTCCCTGGCACTGTATTTATTGAAGAACTCATCCGCTGAGAGTCTCTGTGCTGTCAGTGAAGCAGCAAAAGCGATAACTGCAATTGTTAAAACCATTCTTTTCATGACTGTCCGTTTTGGTTTGATAGTGTCAACTGAATCAATGACGATCAACCGGCAAAAACATTACATGATTTTCCGGTTATTTGAAAAAGTGTTGATATCTGTCAGGGTTTCCCGGTTGGCTCCGGCTACAACAGTATTATTTTTATCGGCGGCATTGTAAACGAATATTCTTAAAACAGCCAACTGTATTTAAAAAATTAACCAGAATAAAAGATTCGCCAAATGACAGCATCTGAAGCGATTGCCCTTCTCAGGGAGCGGGGAGTTGAATTGCCAGGAGAGATAGGTCTGATTGCCAGGAATTCTCCGTCAGCCGTTTTCTTCAATTCTTCGCCGGAGATACTTCAGGCCTCCACGCCGGGCCCAGGAGATCTGACATATGAGGTCAGGTATGACATCCCGGGAAAGGGAGAGGTTGCGGAGGTGGTTTTGCACCGCGTGACCAACGGTCTCTCGGCAAATTATACTGAGCCGTACATGAGGAGGCGTGACCCGGAGACGATGCTGATAGGAGATGCGAAGCCCACTGACAAAAAGAGGTTTTCGGATGTTTACGGTTACCCGTTTGAAAAGCTCCGCGAAGAGACTGTTGACTGGTTGAAGGGGCAGGAGGTAGGTATGTTCCTTTGCTTTGCAGGAAACTATCCGGTAGGAGCGGGGGGTATAGTTATAACCCCGCTCAACGCATCTTTCTTTGCCTTCGGGCTTTCACTTCTTCAGAGGATTATTGCAGTTGATGATCTTCCCGCCGGCTTCAGGGTGGAGTCTGTTGTCTATGTGGCCCCACCCTTCAGGCACACACATTTCAACGGTCGCCAGGTGGTGGTTCACAACAGGCTTGAAGGGCTGCATGAGATGTTTGCCTATAATCTATACCCGGGGCCCAGCGCCAAGAAGGGCTTTTACAGTGTCCTCCTCGACAAGGGCGAAGAGGAAGGGTGGATCACCGCCCACTGTTCAACGGTACAGGTTGTGAGTCCCTATGACAACGTCACCACCTTCATGCATGAGGGGGCCAGCGGCGGAGGAAAGAGCGAGATGATTCAGAACCTGGTTCGTGAACCCAACGGACAGATACTGATAGGTCAGAACATTATCACCGGGGAGAAGCGTGTCATCTCCATCCCTCTCTTCTGCTCATTTCATCCGGCTACTGATGACATGGCTCTCTGTCATCCCTCATACCAGCTGAACAACGGCAAACTGACGGTGGCCGATGCAGAGAATGCATGGTTCATACGGGTTGACGGTGTTACCGGGTACGGTGATGATCCCTTCCTTGAGAAAATCACGATTAATCCTGCCGAGCCGCTGCTTTTCCTTAATATTGAAACCAGGCCCGATGGCACTGCCCTTATATGGAACCACAAGGAGGATGCTCCCGGCAAACGTTGTCCCAATCCCAGGGTTGTTCTGCCGAGGAGGATCGTTCCGGGGGTGATTGACAGGCCGGTCACTGTTGATGTCCGAAACTTCGGGGTGAGGATGCCTCCCTGCACTGCGGAGAATCCCAGTTATGGCATTGCAGGACTGTTTCACATCCTCCCCCCGGCGCTGGCATGGCTGTGGAGGCTGGTCAGCCCCCGTGGTTACGCCAATCCGAGTGTCACCGGGAGCGGCGATCTTGAGAGTGAGGGGGCAGGATCATACTGGCCTTTTGCCACGGGCAAAAAGGTGAGGCATGCCAACCTCCTGCTGGAGCAGATAGTCAGTACCCCCCGGGTGCGGTATACGCTCACTCCGAACCAGCACATCGGGTCCTGGAAAGTGGGTTTCAAACCACAGCTTCTCATGAGGGAATACCTTACCAGGCGAGGTAATGCCAAGCTCAGGGCTGACCAGCTCAGACCGGCCCGGTGCTCACTCCTCGGGTATGAACTCAACTACCTGACAATAGAAGGTTCGCCTGTCCCTACAAGGTTCCTGAAGGTTTACCGCCAGGCTGAGGTGGGGGAATCAGGTTATGATGCCGGTGCGGAAATCCTCCGCGGATTCTTCAATAAGGAGCTGACAGGCTACCTGACACCGGACCTGATACCCCTGGGGCGCAGGATAATTAATGCGTTCCTCGAAGGGTGCACGGTTGATGAATATGCACGGATCCTTCCGATGGAATACCAGTACTCATTCCTGACGATAAACGATTATGACAACCAGGGGGGCCGCTGAGCCCCCCTGATAATGTTCCGCCTGTGCTAAAGACAGGTGTGTATGATTTATTTCAGCCTGTCAGTTCCTGAAGTCAGCCATTTCATTGGGATAGGCGTTGGTTTCCAGTTTTTTCTTGACCTCCTTGAATGCCTGCAGGGTATAATTGACATCCTCCATTGTGTGTGCGGCTGTCGGAATGATTCTGAGCATTATTACACCCTTTGGCACCACCGGGTAGATTACCACTGAACAGAAGATGCCGTAGTTTTTCCTGAGATCTTTTATCAGCTGGGTTGTCTGAGCCAGCCCTCCCTTGAAGAAGACAGGAGTTACTGGCGACTGTGTACGGCCGAGGTCGAATCCGGCCTCCCTGAATCCCTTCTGCAGGGCACGGGCAATTTCCCACAGTTTTTCACGAAGCTCCGGATGGTTCTTCATCATCTCAAGGCGTTTGATGGCACCGATGGTCATTGCCATAGGCAGCGACTTGGCGTATATCTGTGAGCGAAGGTTGAATCTCAGGAAGCTGATAACATCCTTGTCACCGGCAACGAACCCGCCTATTCCTGCGAAGCTCTTCGCGAAGGTTCCGAAATAGACATCTATCTGGTCCTGCACGCCGAAGTGTTCGCCGGTACCGGCTCCCGTTCTGCCCATCGTTCCTATACCGTGGGCATCATCAACCAGGAGACGGAAGTTATATTTCTTCTTGTATGTGACTATCTTGTCGAGGGCTCCGAGGTCTCCTGCCATTCCGAAGACACCCTCGGTGATGACCAGTATGCCACCGCCGGTTTCGGCAACTGCATTCTGAGCATGCTGAAGCTGCTTTTCAAAGCTGTCCATGTCATTGTGGGCGTAGACAAACCTCTTGGAAAGTACCATCCTCAGGCCGTCCATGATGCAGGCGTGCGACTCCGAGTCGTAAACGATGACATCATGCCTGCCTGCAAGGCAATCAATGATTGATACCATTCCCTGGTAACCGAAGTTCAGAAGGTATGCAGCTTCCTTTCCGACAAATTCGGCAGCCATTGACTCAAATTTTTCGTGCATGGTGGTCTGTCCTGACATCATCCTGGCGCCCATGGGGGATGCCAGTCCGTATTGTGCTGCTGCTTCGGCATCGACCTTTCGTATCTCAGGGTGATTGGCGAGCCCCAGGTAGTTGTTGAGACTCCAGTTAAGCACTTCCCTGCCCATGAATTTCATGCGGGGTCCTATCTCACCTTCAAGCTTGGGGAACATAAAGTATCCGTCGGCCAGTTCCTGGTACTGACCCAGCGCACCACGGTTCTTTCTGATCTTGTCGAAAATATCCACTTCAGTATAGTTTTTGATTATTGCCCGCAAAATTATCAAAAACATTGCTCCGGCAAAGTACCTATTTATACCTATTTGTTCCGGTGAATTAACACTCTCTTAACTACTCTGAACTGTTTATTGATGCACTTTTGTGTCGGGTTGGATCAACCTATGAAAAAAAAGAGTAATTTTGCGCAACATTTCCTGGTATGAGGATCAGACCGATAACATTTCTAATGCTTGCACTCATCGTAACGTCATGCGGTGAGTATGAGAAGCTTCTCAAGAGCACTGACAACGAGCTCAAGAAGCAGAAGGTATTTGACTATTATGATGACGGCAAGTACACAAAGACCATAGAGCTGCTCTCACAGATTCTGCCGAGGTACAGGGCTACCGATCAGGCTGAACAGCTCAGCTGGATCAATGCCCAGGCCAATTACAAGATTCGTGATTACATGATGGCCGGGCAGTATTACCAGGAGTTTGCAGACACCTACCCCGGCAGTAACAATGCGGAGGAGGCATCATATCTTGCAGCAATGTGTGAATATTACCAGAGTCCCAGGCCGGAGCTTGACCAGACAAATACCAGGATGGCCATAGAGAGTTTTACGATATTCATGCAGCGGTACCCGACAAGCACCCGCACTGACGACTGCAAAGCCAGGATTCTGGAGCTGCAGGAGAAACTTGTCGAGAAGTCATATCTCAGCGCAAGGCTTTACTATGACCTTAAGGAGTACCGTGCCGCAACCGTATCACTGGCCAACAGCCTCAAGGAGTACCCGAATACTAAGTACCGTGAGGAGCTGATGTACCTCAAGCTTGACGCCCTTTACCTTTATGCGGTGAACAGCGTTCCCGAGAAAAAGGTTGAGCGTTACCAGGCAACACTTGACGAGTATTATTCGTTTATAGAAGAGTATCCGCAGAGCAGGTTCTTAAAGGATGTGACAAGGATATTTGAAAGCACGGCAAAATTCCTGAAGGTTGACATAACCGTTAAACAGACAGAAAATAACTGAAATCATCAAAACAGATATGGATTACAAAAAGACATCCGCACCCTACACAACCATCACAAGGGATATTGACAAGTTCGACGCCACGACCGGAAATATTTACGAAAGCGTCATCATCTGCAACAGAAGGGCAAACCAGATTTCGGTTGAGATGAAGCAGGAGCTGAACTCGAAGCTTGAGGAGTTTGCTTCTTTCAATGACAACCTGGAAGAGGTTTTTGAAAACAGGGAGCAGATAGAAATATCCAAGTTCTATGAAAGGCTGCCGAAGCCCAGTCTCATTGCTCTTGCCGAGTTTGAAGAGGGCAAGATTTACTACCGTAACCCTGACAAGGAGCAGAAGCAGAAAAAATAAAGTCCCGACATGCTGGAAGGCAGGAAAATACTGCTTGGAGTCACCGGAGGTATAGCAGCCTACAAGGCAGCCGTTATCATCCGGTTACTTGTTAAGGAAGGGGCAGAGGTCAAGGTTCTGATGACCCCTCTCGCAAAGGAGTTCATCACGCCGTTAACCCTGGCAACTCTTTCGAGGAACCCCGTCCTGGTTGATTTCTTCGACCCGGAGGACGGACGGTGGAACAGCCATATCGACCTGGGAATGTGGGCTGACCTGTTCCTGATTGCTCCCGCCACGGCCAACACAATGGGCAAGATGGCGGCAGGAATAGCAGATAACCTGCTCCTGACGACATATCTTTCCGCCCGTTGTCCTGTCTTCCTTGCCCCGGCAATGGACCTTGACATGCTGGCTCATCCTGCAACGGTCAGCAACATTGATAGGCTGAAATCATTTGGCAACCGGATCATTGAACCGGACACCGGGGAACTTGCCAGCGGACTTGAAGGCAAGGGCCGCATGGCTGAGCCTGAGGTGATAGTGAGGATGATCAGGGAGTTCCTCTCAAAAAAAAAAATAAATGAACTGCCGCTGTCAGGCAGGAAGGTCCTTATCAATGCAGGACCCACCGTTGAACCGATAGACCCTGTTCGCTATATCAGCAATCATTCATCCGGCCGGATGGGCGTTGCCCTGGCTGATGAAGCCGCAGTACTGGGTGCAGAGGTGACTCTTGTACTCGGGCCTGTAGGCATAAAACCAGGCCAAAAAAAGATCAGCGTTATCCCGGTCACCACTGCCGCGGAAATGAAGGAAGCCACCGTGGCAGCATTTGGCACCTGTGATATTGCAATACTGGCGGCTGCCGTTGCCGACTTTACCCCTGAGCATATACATGAGACCAAGATGAAAAGGGGAGAAGATGACATGGTGATCAGGCTAAAGCCTACTGAGGACATCGCAGCATGCCTCGGCAGGATGAAGAGGAAGGGTCAGTTCCTGGCCGGTTTTGCGCTGGAGACGGACAATGAACTGGAGAACGCAAAGGGCAAGCTCCGGAGGAAAAACCTCGACATGATAGTACTCAATTCACTCAATGATCCGGGGGCCGGATTCGGCCAGGGTACCAACCGGGTAACCATCATTGACAGTTACAATAATATTGATAAATTTGAATTGAAATCGAAAGACGAGGTGGCATCGGATATACTGAGAAAAATTATTTCACTGACTCGCTGAAAGACCATGAATCAACCGGTAAAAATCAGACTTCTTGTAGCGGCGCTGCTGATGGTACTGGCCACCGGGAATGCTGCATCCCAGGAGCTGTATTGCAACGTCCAGGTGTCGGCGCAGAAGATACAGGGTTCGAACCGCGAGGTTTTTCAGAACATGCAGCGGGATATATATGAGTTTATGAACAGCATGGTCTGGACCGACAATATCTTCAGCTTTTCGGAGAGGATAGAATGCAACCTGCTCATAAACCTTGACGAGCAACTTTCAGCCGATGAGTTTCGCGGGACCATCCAGGTACAGCTCAGCAGGCCGGTATTCAATACAACCTATGAGTCGACGGTGCTCAACTTCGTGGATAATAATTTCCAGTTCAGGTATGTTGAGTTCCAGCCACTTGAGTTCAACCCGAACAGCCACACCAGCAACCTGGTGTCAGTACTGGCATATTATGCCTATCTCCTGATCGGGATGGATTTCGACACTTACACCCAGGGCGGAGGAACACCTTACTTCCAGGTAGCCGAAAAGATTGTCACCAACGCTCAGAACGCCCCTGAACAGGGCTGGAAACCTTATGACGGCTCCAGAAACAGGAACCGATACTGGCTGGTGAAGAATATCCTTGACAGCGAGTATGCAGGTGTAAGACAGTTCCTTTATCTGTATCATCTGAGGGGTCTTGACCGCATGGAGTCGGATATGACCCAGGCAAGGACGGAGATCTATGAGAGCCTGAGAAGGCTGCAGGAGGTTTACAGGCGCCGTCCTGACCCCTTCATGTACTATATGACAGTGGTACTTGATGCAAAGGCAGATGAGATTGTTAATATCTTTTCCCAGGGCTTCCCGGAGGAAAAGAACAGGGTAGTCCAGATACTTACCGAGATAGACCCTGCCAACGAAAACAAATACCAGAAGATACTTACCTCCAACAGTTAAAGACCATCTGATGTTGCGCCGACTCACGGTAAGGAACTATGCCATCATAAAGGACCTGAACATGGAGTTCGGTGATGGATTTACAATAATTACCGGTGAGACCGGGGCCGGGAAGTCCATTCTCCTGGGGGCCCTTGGCCTGGTGCTTGGCGAGAGGGCCGATTCATCGGTGCTGCTCAGCCAGGATGAAAAATGCATTGTGGAAGCCAGCTTCAACGTCGGCGGTTACGACCTCAATGAGCTGTTTGAGGCAAATGATATTGATTATGATGATGAGGCGATTCTACGCCGTGAAATCTCTCCCACTGGCAAGTCGAGGGCTTTCCTCAATGACACTCCCGTCAACCTCGTTGTTCTGAAGGAGCTCGGCAGCAGGCTGATCGATGTTCACTCGCAGCATGAAACACTGCTCCTTGGCAGCGGTTTCTTTCAGATGCGTGTGGTTGACGCTTATGCAGGCATATCAGACATCTCCAGGGATTATTCAAGGGCGTGGGCAGGCTATCTTTCCGCAAGGCGGGAGTATGACACTGCAGCTCTCAGCCTTGAGAAGGTAAAGGCTGATTTTGATTACTATTCACATCAGATGGAAGAGTTCCGCACCGTAAAACCGGTCAGCGGTGAGCAGGAGGTGCTTGAGAAGGAGCAGGAGATGTTGTCGAATGCCTCGGAGATCAAGGAAGCCCTGACGGCGGTGACCGCTGTGCTCGGAGGCGAAGACATCTCCGTGATCCAGATGCTTCGCACGGCACGTGCAAATCTCTCAAGGATAGCAGGGTGGCTGCCTGAAGCAGCTGAGCTGGAAAAGCGGGTGGAGACACAGCTTATTGACCTGAATGACATATCATATGAGGCGGAAAAGCTATGTGACAGGGCCATTGCTGATCCCGGCAGGCTGGAATATGTCACTCAGAGGCTCGATACCCTCTATTCACTGATGCAGAAGCACCGCTGCAGAGATCTTGATGAGCTGCTCGCAGTGCAACAGAGGGTGGAGGAGGCTGTTGCCGCCACCTCGGATACGGATGAGAAACTTGATGATCTGAAGAAGAAAAGGGATGCTGCGCTGGCAAAAGTGAATTCCCTCGCCGGAAGAATATCGGATGCCAGGCAAAAAGCAGCATTGCCGCTTTCCAGAGAGATCACAGACATGCTGCACAGGCTGGGAATGCCGCATGCACGCTTCAGGGCTTCCGTCAGGCCTCTTGCAGTTGCAGGTCCGTCCGGAACCGATGATGTTGAGTTTCTCTTCAGTGCCAACAGACAGGTGGAGCCTGAGGAACTTTCAAAGTGTGCTTCAGGAGGCGAACTTTCAAGGGTGATGCTATGCCTTAAATCAGTGCTTGCCAACAGTTCGGGCCTGCCTGCAATAATCTTTGACGAGATCGACTCAGGTGTGTCCGGTGAGGTTGCCTCCATGGTAGGCTCAATTCTGGCAGATATGGGCAGGAGCATGCAGGTTATCAATATAACTCACCTGCCGCAGGTTGCCGCACGGGGTAAGATGCACTATCATGTTTACAAGGAGGAGGGTGACCACTCAACAATAACAAGGGTCAGGTTGTTAAACAATGAAGAAAGAGTGGTGGAGGTTGCCAGGCTGCTTAGCGGCAGCACCGTCACCGAGGCCGCAATAAGGAATGCCCGCGAACTGATGCGTGGTAACTGAACGAATTGGCTGTAACATACTGAAAAAGTAAAATCATGATCACAAACCTGCTGGAAGGCAAGAAAGGAATTATTTTCGGGGCCCTGAATGACAAATCCATTGCCTGGCATGTTGCTGAAAAGGCGCATGCCCAGGGTGCACGCCTGGTTCTGACCAACGCTCCCGTAGCAATCCGGATGGGTACTATAGGAGACCTGGCGGAAAAAACCGGGAGCGAAGTCATCTCTGCCGATGCCACAAGCATGAAGGACCTCGATGTGCTCTTCAGGCGCACCATGGAGATTTTTGACGGGAAAATTGATTTTGTGCTGCATTCAATCGGGATGTCGCCAAATGTGCGAAAGGGTATTCCCTATGCTGAAAGCAGCTATGAGAACATGCTTAAGACCCTTGATATTTCGGCTCTGAGCTTTCACCGTATCCTGCAGACAGCCTATAAACTTGATGCCATAAGTGAGTGGGGTTCTGTGATTGCCCTTACCTATGTAGCCGCACAGAGGACACTGGCCGGCTACAATGACATGGGTGATGC
>DAIDJT010000026.1 GCA_027451265.1 Bacteroidales bacterium
TCGTGAAGGGGTACATGCAGTATTCGGAGGAGGAGGCATTGGACTGATGGGAGTTTTTGCCGATGCCATGATGGCCGGAGGAGGTACCGTAACAGGGGTCATCCCCGGATTCATGATGGATGAAGGGTGGGGGCACCCTGATGTGAAGGAAATGATTGTTACCTCCGACATGTCTGAGCGAAAAAAGACCATTTTCGCCATGTCTGATGCCGCAGTGGCGCTGCCGGGCGGCGTGGGTACGCTGGAAGAAATGACAGAGGTGATCACCCTCAAGCAGCTGGGGCAGTTCAACAAACCAATCATAATTGTGAACGTGAACGGTTTCTATGATCACCTGATAGAGTTTTTCGAGCATATGTACAGGGGCAACTTCATCAGGCTGGAGCATAAGGACATATGGCAGATAGTAACCACCGCAGAGGAGGTGCTGCCGGCCATCCTCAACTACACCGGCTGGCATGCTGATCCGAAGGTGATTGCCAGGATCTGACCTGCATCAATAAACGTATCTGAAAGTCCGACCGGGATCTACGGCACCCTGGTTCCTATGAACAAAATGTCATCAACCTGCGGGAGGCCGTTCATCCATTCCCTGATGGCTTTCTCAAGACGGCGCTTCTGTTCCTCAACGGGAAGCCTGTGAATTTCAGCAAGCAGTGACCTGATGTTTATTGTCTTGAACTTTTTCTCATGCTCGCCGCCGAACTGGTCGGCAAAGCCGTCAGTGAAGATGTACAGCATGTCACCGGGCATGACCTCCACCCTGTGGTTGGTAAAGCTCTTCCTGGCCTGGCCGTCAATCATCCCTATCGGGAAGCGGTCACCCCTGTAGATTGTAACTTTCCCGTTACGGACATGATAGAGGGGCTGGTATGCCCCGGCATACTCGACGGTATGCTCAAGGATGTCATATGAGATGACCGAGATATCCATCCCGTCCCTGACGGCCTTTTCGCTGCGTTGCAGCAGGGCGTGTACAACCTCAATGTTCAGATGGTCAAGGATGTCTGACGGTTTCGTTATGCCGCTCTCCCTGACAATCTTGTTGAGGGAGTTGTGGCCGATTATTGACATGAAGGCGCCGGGAACACCGTGGCCGGTGCAATCCACCGCTGCAATATACTGCTTGAAGCCGCTGTCATGCATCCAGTAAAAATCACCGCTTACAATATCCCTTGGCATGAACAGAACGAAGGTGTCATTGAAGAAATTCTCCGGTGGGAGCATGGCAGCCTGGATTCTTTCGGCATACCTGATGCTGGCGGTGGTGTCCCTGTTCTTCTCTTCCAGTTCCAGGCTTTTGCTTACCACCTCGGCAGTACGCTCCTCAACCTTCTGCTCCAGGTGTTCCTTTTCTTTGCGGAGTGTTCTTTCACGGAGGCTTATAAAGAGATAAATGCCCGCCACCAGAAGGGTGATGCACAGCACGATGAACCACGAAGTCATGTATACCGGCCCCCTGATGGAGAATGAGAGTTTTGCCGGCACCTCGTTCCAGTAGCCGTAGTTGTTTGAGGCCCTCACCATGAATGTATACTTGCCGGGGCTGAGTGAGGAGTAGGCTGCCCTGTTCTGGTCAGTAGCGATCCACTCCTTGTCGGCCCCCTCAAGCATGAACTGGTACCTGACAGCGCCGGGATTGACGAGACAGATGCTCAGGAAGTCAAAAATGATCCTGTTCTGTGTATGCATGAGTCTTATGCCGTCATGCATGGGAAATACCTCATAGTTGACCAGCGTTCTCCAGATGTGGGTTTCCGGCTCAGTCACCACCGGGGGTATCCTTGAAGGCGAAAGCCTTATGGCCCCGTTGGAGGTACCGAACCAGAGGTCACCCATATCATCGGTGAAGGAGGCATTGGGCCTTGTCTCGATTCCGGTGAATCCGCTTTTCTCAGTGAATGAGGAGATCCTGCCGGTGTTGCTGTCATACCTGTTTAAACCAAGGTTGGTTCCGATGAACAGGTTTCCCGACCGGTCTGGCTGAAGCAGGTTGATTGAATTCATCAGGAGACCATCAGCCTCGGTAAGTTTTTTTGTCACCGTATCATTCCTGAGGCCGTACAACCCGTCAATGGTGCCCACCCAGATCATGCCATCCGGTGATTCGGTGATGGCTGTCAGATGTACATCGGTCCGGAAGGCAACGGGAGTGAAGGTTCCTGGTCCGGGAACGTATTTCGTGAGGCCGTTACGCTCCTCGGTGCCTATCCACAGTGATCCGCGGCTGTCACAGAATAGAGCCGTTATATTATTGCCGGTCAGACCGTTAATCTGGGTAAAAGTGGTGCTCTGCTTGCGTTGGGTATCCCACATGATGAGGGCACGGTCTGTTCCTATCCAGAGGTTTCCCTTCAGGTCAGTGGTCATGGCGGCGATCCTCAGCGAGCGGAGGCTGGCGTTGAGATCGAGGTCATACCGGAAGTTCTTTTCATTAATATCATAGCGGTAGACTTCATCTCCGGCGGTGGCAATCCATACATGACCCTCGGTATCGGGGCAGATGATGTTGATCGGGGTGCCTTCCAGGGCCTGCGGAAATCCGCTGAGCTTGATGCGGGCATCCTCTTTCATCGCCGGGTTATAGAGTGAGAGGCCCTTGCCGGTGCCGAACCAGTACTTGCCGGTGTGATCCTGTGCAAGGGTAAAGACATCATTTGACGGCATGAATTGCGGGGCCGTGAAGGAGGCGAAGTGATCTCCCTTGTAGATGAAGAGCCCGGCATCACGGTCAGCAATCAGGATATTCTTTTCCTTGTCTTCAATCATGGATAGGATATGCTGTGCCGGCAGGCCGTTGCTGCTGTTGAAGACTATGGTTCCCTCCGGGGAAAAGACGGTTATCCCTCCCCTGCTCTCCCAGTCTTCCATTGATGCCACCCAGATATTTCCGCGGTAGTCTTCAAGTATATAGGTGACGAAGTTGCCCCACAGGCCGTTGCGGGTATCAAAGAAACCCATCTCTCCCGTATTTCCGTCCTGCCGGTAAAGCCCGCCGTTGAAGGTTCCGAACCAGGTATTGCCGCGGGAGTCTTCGAAAATCGTTGTGGTCAGGAAGTAGCGCGTCAGTCCCTCCGGGTTAAATGGCACGAACCTGTCACTGGCGTGGTCATACTTCTTTATTCCGATGTCAGTAATGCAGAAGAGGTTGTCGCGGTGGTCCGCATAAAGGCCGAAAGCATCATTGCTCAGTCCCTGCCGGCCCACATACTGCTGACCGGTCATCAGGCTCACGCCGGGTTCAGGCATGTCAAGCCTCAATGCTCCCCCGAGGGAGGTTGATATCCAGATTGAACCGTCATACTCGGTTATGCCCGTCACATCTCCCGTCAGGGTGGTGATGGGTCTGAGGGGGTCACTGATGCGGGCGGAGTCAACCCCGATGAAGATTGAAGGTGAGAATGAGGCCCTCCTGATGAGGTTATCCTCAATAATAGACAGGCCGCCGCCGATATGTCCAAGCCATATCCTGCCACGGCTGTCCTCGCAGATGCTTTTAACCCCGCCGGGTGAGAGGCTGTCTGATGTGGAGAAGTTTTCAAAGCGGAGGCCGTCAAAACGTGTGACCCCGCTGCCGGTGCCAAGCCAGATGAATTCATTGGCATCCTGGATGATTGTGTAAACTTTGGAGGCGCTTAGCCCCTCCTTTGAGCCGTATTGCTCAAAATAATAGTTCTGACCGTAAAGCTGCGGCGTAAAAATAACAAGAGACAGAAGCAGTAATGCCGGGAATGCTGATGCGTATTTGCCGTGATATCTGCTTCGTACTGGCATCAGGTTATTTCTTTACAAAGAAGAATGTTCCGTCTTCGTCCTTAAGACCGGTAATCTTGCCGAACCTGGGTTTCTGCTGGTTGTTTCCGGTGACGGCTTTGGTGACATGCAGAACAATCTCATCAATTGAAATGCATGTGTTGGGGTTACCGCGCAGGGAGCTGGCAAACGTGCGGGTGAACTGTGAGTCATCAACGGCAAGCTCATAGCCTGCAGAGGAAAATATCTGGCTCGATTTGAACTGCGTGGCCCTCCAGTCAGCACAATTGCGCGGCTTTACCTCCGCCCTCATGGCCTGGTAAAAGCTGGGACCCGATTCGCAGGCGTCGGTAATCACCAGAACATGTGTCAGATAGTTCATGTATGTCTCCATCGAAGCCCTGAGCGTATTCAGGCTGAAGTATGTGAACTCCTCGTCGCGGCGGGCGTCAATGGGGATCCAGTAGCCCACGTCATTGATGAACTTGCCGTGTCCGGCGAACCAGATAACCAGTGACCTTATCTGTTTTGCCCTGACCTCGTCACGCAGGTCTATCGAGAAGAATTTCTCCATCTGCTGCTTGGTCTGGTTGCGAAGGCGCTTCACGGGAAATACCTGGTAATCATCCTCGAGGACACCGGCAATGAGGCTGGCATCCTTCGGCGGTCCCTGCAGCGCTGCAAAATTCTGGTAATCACTGTTTTCTATAAAGACCACAAGCGTATTGCCCATGGGATTGGACGCAGAAATGGTGGTCCCGTTACGGTCAAGCGAATAGTCCCTGATGGTACGGTTACCATATATGTCCTCCACGAGGATGGTGACCTTGTCATTGTTTCTCACATCAATTCCCTTGGCGATGAAGCCCGGATTAAGGTTATCCTGTGAGAACTGGGCGCTTATGTTTTCTATCTTAACTGACCTGATCAGGTTCTGGTCCTTCACCCTGCCCTCTATGTCAATTGTTGAAGAGACACTGTCAATAACAAGCACATTATCGCCAAGGATGTAAGGGGCAAGGATCTGGATCTCCGGCGGATCGACCTCTGTGCGACGGATGCGGTATGTGAGCACCTTCTCGTTGTCATAGATGTCACGGGCCACGATGCGGAGGGTTTCGTCAGAGGGGATCTCCACTTCGGCGGCAAAGGGGATGGTTCCCTTACCCTCGAACCTTACAGGGATGTTGTTTATTGAAAACTCGGCAAGAAGGCTTTTGTCAGTGACCTTGCCTGTCACCAGGATGCTCTTTTTATCAAGGCCTGTTTCAATCTCGCTTCTGGGTGTAATGACCGGGGTCTCAAGCCATATTTCAGGGCTGTTGCTCTCACGGTTGATTGCAAATAGCCTGTCGTTGGCTTCGGTCAGCAGTTTTTTTGCCGAGGAACCGTTTTCATTCATGGCCACCACCCTTGTATAATCATCGGCGGCTTTTTCAAAATCATGCATCTCCTCGTATGACCGTGCGCGAAGGAGGTAGACCTCAGGTCTGAACTGGTCTATTGAGAGTGCCCTGGTGAAGTCGCTCACTGCTGCCACATGCTGGTTGAATTTCTGGTATGAGATTCCCCGCGTGATGTAGTGCTGCTGTCCGGCCGGCTCAAGAAGTATTGCTGTTGAAAGGTCGTTTATTGATGATGGATAGTCCAGTTTTGCCTCATAGACAGTGGCCCTGGTCAGGTATGCATCGACGTTCCTGGGATCTTGCTGGACCACCATGTTGCACTGTCCGAGGGCGCTGTTTACATCTCCCTGGCGGACGAGCACCCTTGCGAGTTCGAGGCGGGCGGCTGCAAAGGATTTGTCCCTGGTGACCGCCTTTTCCAGCTGTCGTCTGGCGGTGTTGTCATCGCCCTTTTTCTGGTATATGATCCCCTGGTGATAGTAGTTTACCGCGTCATCACGCATCTGTATTGCAGTGTCTGAGGCACCGAGTGCCCTGTCCCACTGCTCCATCCCTATCAGTGACACCACCTTCTCAGTGTAGAGTTTGCCGTTTCGGAACTCTTTCCTGATAGCGTTCTGCAGTTGGGCTACGGCTTCAGTATAAAACCTGGTTCTTTCTTCCGGGGTGGCCTTTGGCGATGCGCCCAGCAGGTTGCACATCCGCCCCAGGTTGTAGAGAATGCCGGTATCATCGGGAAGGAAATTGTTCGCCCTGCGATAATCATCACACGCAAGCCCGTAACTGCCGGTCATTTCATAAACCCTGGCCCGCCTGACATATCCGTCAGCGGAGGAGGGATCTTCTTCTATGGCCTTTGAGTACTGGTCAATGGCGTCCTCAAGCATGCCGTTCCTGGTGAACTCCTCACCGGCCTTAATGTATTTGCGGGCCGGCTGGCCTGCAAGATTGAGGCAGGTGACAACAAGCAAAAGTACAAGAACTGTAAATCCTCGCTTCATGACTTTAGGTCCTTTCCCGGTTGGGTCTCAAAAATACGAATAATTATTTACCAACAAATAAAAGCAGTTATTAACATCAGTTATACGGAAAGAGGTCAAAAATGATACGCAAATTCCAGAATACTTTTGTCAAAATTCACTGTTTTTTCCGGTGTGAATTCCGTGAACGGATCAGGCACTCCGGTGCCGAAGCGGGCAACGCCGGTGAAGCGTCTTGCTTCATCCCACAGTCCGGCTTCAAGGAAGCTTCTGATGATGAATGCGCCACCCTCGACGAAGAGCGACTGTATTCCCATGCTGTGAAGGGTTGTGAGCACCTCCTGAATGTAGTTTCCGCCCCCCTTGAGGATGATTGTTTTTGCACCCCTGAATGCGGCCTGTTCGTTGCATGTAAAGAGAAGCGTCTCTGCTGCCTCATCGAAGACTGCCGAGCTGGGGTCAAGGCTGGCAGTCCGGCTGATGATGACCCTTAGCGGGTTTTTGCCGCTCCAGTACCTGGTGGTGAGAGAAGGGTTGTCAGCGCGTACTGTTCCTCCGCCGGCGAGGATGGCGTCTTCAGCGGCGCGCCAGCGGTGGACCAGTACTCTCTCAGCGTGGCCGGTGATCCAGTTGGGTTCAATGGCATCACCCGGTTTCCTGAGCAGGTCAATGAACCCGTCGGCGCTGCGTGCCCACTTGAGAATGACATATGGCCGTTTTTTCTCATGCCATGTAAAGAAGCGCCTGTTCAGGTGGCGGCACTCCTCTTCCATGACGCCGGTTATGACCTCAGCGCCTGCCTCCCTGAGCCGGGCTGTGCCCCTGCCTGCGACCTCAGGGTTTGTGTCTGTTGTGCCGATAACCACACGGCGTATGCCGCTGCTGATGATCAGGTCGGCGCAGGGAGGGGTGC
The DNA here is from genome assembly GCA_027451265.1 of Bacteroidales bacterium. GTDB lineage: Bacteria > Bacteroidota > Bacteroidia > Bacteroidales > VadinHA17 > SR-FBR-E99. Next base: position 7,053 of record DAIDJT010000026.1, read on the forward strand.
GGCCATGATGCGAACATGGTTCAAGGCTGACGTAGATTGTTGATCCGGGGAGGAGGGTGCGGTCTTTCACGGCGTTGCTGGCATGGACCTCTGCATGGGGTGTGCCGGCCTTGAGATGGTATCCCTCTCCTATAATCATGCCGTCATTGACCACTACCGCCCCCACCATGGGGTTTGGGGAGGTGCATCCCTCAGCCATTGCAGCAAGCTGGAGGGCCCGTTTCATCCATATCAGGTCATCAGGCGGGGTCATGAGAGCAATTTCCTATCTTTGAATCATGGACGGAAAGGTACAAACAATAAGCGAAATCAGCCGTCGCATCACTGAAATGCTTGGGGCGGGTTGGCCTGCGTGGGAGGCCGCGGCGCTGGCGTCAGCCATTCTGCAGGAGTACACCGGGATGGGGAGGGCGGCGCAGATGGCTTTTGGTGACCGGGTTCCGGATGGTGATGCTGCCGCCCGTATTGAGGATGCTGCCGTACGCGCCGCGGCCGGCGAGCCGTTGCAGTATATCTTCGGTTATACCGAGTTCTGCGGTCACAGGATAGATGTGGAGCCGGGTGTGCTGATACCCAGGCCCGAGACGGAGGAGATGACCCTGATGATCATCGGTGAGAATGGCGGCTTCGACGGCGCCGTCACAGACCTCTGTACCGGATCAGGGTGCATAGCAATTGCCCTTGCCCTTGCACTCCCCGGCGCTGCCGTCACCGCAACTGATCTGTCTGATCAGGCACTGGCGGTGGCCCTTCGCAACACCAGGCAGACCGGAGCTACGGTGAACCTCGTCAGAGCTGACGTCCTGAATGATGACCCTGCTCATGTACCGATGAGTGGTATTATCGTGAGCAATCCGCCCTATGTCACATGCCGCGAGAAAGCGGTAATGCACCGCAATGTCCTTGGCCATGAGCCCCATGAGGCCCTGTTCGTGCCTGATGAAGACCCTTTGCTTTACTACCGCGCCATCGCGGCTGTGGCTGAAAAGCGCCTCCTGCCGGGTGGAACACTCTGGCTGGAGGTGAATGAGAACCACGCGGGAGAAACCTCATCCTTGTTTGCACTGTCACTCTATAGCCAGGTTCGGGTCATCAGGGACATACGCGGGAAAGAAAGATTCGTGAAAGCTCAGAAACGGGCCGATTGTAAGAGTTTTTAATCATGAAATTCGGGCCGGGGGGAGTTATTTAGCATGAAATTCGGGCAGGGGGAAGTCATTAAGGATGAAATGCAGGCAGGGTGAGAATCATTAAGGATGGAATGCAGAAGTGGTGAGAGTCATTAAGGCCGGGAAGCAGAAAGGATCAGAGAGTAATTAAACCTGAAAACGATGGCTGAGAACAAACAGAGGGACGAACTCCTTCAGCGGGCGATGAGAGCATGCTCAGAAAGGGAGTACTGTATCGGTGATATTACGGCACTGCTGGTACGCTGGGGTGCCGACAGCGAGGAGATGCGCGGGTGGATCATTGAGAGGCTGATAAAGGAAAAGTTTATCGATGAGCACCGCTACAGCAGGGCATTCGTGCTTGATCATTTCAGGCACAGCCAGTGGGGACGGGTGAAGATAAGCATGGCCCTGAAACAGAAGAAGGTTGACTCTGCCGCCATAAGTTCCGGACTGGAAGCCATTGGCGAAGAGGAATACCTGGAACTGTTGCAGAAGATTTTAAGCGAACAGCGGCGAAAGATTAAATCCAAAAGCCGTATTGAACTTAAGGGCAAACTCCTGAGGCATGCCCTGGGCAAGGGCTTCGAGAGCCACCTGGTCTATGATGCCATTAATGCCCTTTTCAGGGAGTGAAGATCCGGTCTCTGACTGCGATCAACGGGCTATTGCCGGCTCCGGTTACACCGGTTGGCCGGCTCCGGGAAATGAATCACTTCAGAACATGCTGATCCACAGCATCCGCAGGAAAGGATAAAATGCGGCCAGGGTCATGACAGATGAAACCGCAGCATCAGTAACGCCAACTCTTCGCAGGTCAATATTTCCCTTCAATGTCGCCAGCGCAAGGCCAATGCGCATAAAAAGCTGCACTGCAAAGAAGATGAACACCCGTATGGAGTAGCTGTTCCACTCCAGGGCTTCATCAATCCTGCCCCTGACAATCAGGGAGAAAGCATGTGACAGTCCGCATGAGGGGCATGGTTCACCTGTCAGCTTCTCATGCACGCAGGGTACAGGATACCTGTTCTCATCGGGTGAATAAAAAAGGGAGTAACCCATTATTAACAGGATTACTCCGGCAAGAATAAGATTTAAAAGGAAATATGGCCTGACAGATGGGTTCAGCCTTACCACTGCCCCCTGGTTGTATCCTCCTTCAATTTCACGGAGTCAGTCGTTCCCTCGAGTTCCTGAAGTCTGTCCTCCAGATCACCCCTCTTTGTAGAAGCTTTGATCTCGACAGAATCGTTATTGCTGTTGATTTTGATTGTCACCTCGTTGTCACCGAACTCCTTTTCCAGGTCATCGGTCACATCCCTGATAGCTTTCTCGATATCAGTTGCCCAGTTGCCTGACTTGTTGGCAATTTTACCCAGCACAAAGCTCTGTGACACTGATATCATGAGGGCAATGATGCCAACGACAAGCCCGCCGACGAGCATCCCCTGGTTGCCCTGAGGCCTGGAGAGGCCTATGATGGCAAGGACGATGGCTATCACGGCCGGTATGATGGCTATAAGGCCTAAGCATGGAATAACTGCCAGCAGGAAGGCTATTATGGCGGTCACCAGGGCACCGACACCCACTCCTGACTGTTTGGCGGATCTTTCTTCTTCCATTGGTTCAAGTATTAATTGTTCCTAATTTTTCTTCAGGATATCTCTTGTATCCTGTTCTAAAGACGTAACAGGAACTTCAATGATGCGTCCCTTTTCTATATTATTTTTATAAAAAATAAATGTCGGGACCCTTTCGATTGACAGCTGCGTGTAATCTTCAAGCGGCGCCACCTTGTTGATATCAACGCCAATGAATCTGATTTTATTCATTGGAAAACCCCACAGATCAGCCATCTTGATAAAGCGGGGCACCTCCCTCCTGCTGTCAGGGCACCAGGTGCCAAGCACAATTGTAATGGTCAGGTCATCCTTCTCTGTTGCCATCAGGTCAGCCATTATTCCGTTGTCAGGCTGGTAGTCTGCATATCCCTTGTGGAACCACTCTGAATGCGGAGGATTGTTCAGCATTGCAAGCGGGAGGTCACCGAGCAGCCATGTTGTGGCATCACGGAAATCCCAAACATGTGCAGATGCCTCACCTTCCTCAGGTTTCCCTGCAAGTGCGGCATTGCCGAAAGGAGCTGTTTCCGGAACTTCCCCTCCGGTTGAAGGCTTGCTGACAGCCTCAGACTGTGAAGGTTCCTGCACGGCGGCCCTGTTCTTCCGTGCAGCGCTGCAGCCGGCCACGAGGCCTGCGACTGCCAGGGCTGTGATGACAAGAATCGTTTTCATACGGTATGCAACAACAAAGATAATATCTGTTTTGCTGTTTTCGCAACTGATGTTCCGGGACCAAATATGGCAGCCACGCCTGCGTCATAAAGGAACTGGTAGTCCTGAGGGGGTATTACGCCTCCTGCTATCACCAGGATATCGTCGCGGCCCAGTTTCTTCAGTTCGCTTATGACCTGTGGTATAAGCGTCTTGTGGCCTGCAGCCAGGCTTGACACTCCAAGCAGGTGAACGTCATTTTCCACCGCCTGCCTTGCTGCCTCGGCGGGTGTCTGGAACAACGGTCCGATGTCAACGTCGAATCCGATGTCGGCATAGCCGGTAGATATCACCTTGGCGCCGCGGTCATGGCCGTCCTGGCCCATCTTTGCAATCATGATACGGGGTTGTCTTCCTGCCCTGGCTGCGAACTCTGCCGCCATGGCCCTGGCCTCAGCAAAGTCAGAATCCGATTTGTATTCTGATGAGTATACTCCGGAAATTGTCCTTATCACTGCTTTATACCTCCCAGCTACTTTTTCACATGCATATGATATTTCTCCGAGGGTGGCTCTCTTTGAAGCTGCATCCACTGCCAGCTCCAGGAGGTTGCCCTCTCCGGTCTGTGCTGCGCGGGTGATGGCTTCAAGCGCCTTGCGGCACGCTTCCTCGTCGCGGCCGGCCTTCACCTGTGCCAGCCTCCTCAGCTGTGCTTCGCGCACTGCACTGTTGTCAACCTCAAGGATCTCAAGCGGATCTTCCTTTTCAAGCCTGTACTTGTTCAGGCCGACTATTGTCTGTGCTCCGGAGTCGATCCTTGCCTGGGCCCTTGCGGCAGCCTCCTCGATCCTCATTTTGGGTATGCCTGACTCAATGGCCTTTGCCATACCACCCAGGCTCTCAACCTCCTCAATCAGCTCCCATGCCTTATGGGCGATCTCATGAGTGAGTGTCTCAACATAATATGAACCGGCCCACGGGTCAATTGATTTGCAAATACTGGTTTCCTCCTGTATGAATATCTGCGTGTTGCGCGCTATCCTTGCCGAGAAGTCGGTAGGCAGTGCAATAGCTTCGTCCAGGGCGTTTGTGTGAAGGCTCTGGGTGTGACCCAGGGCAGCTGCCATGGCCTCGATGCAGGTGCGTCCCACGTTGTTGAACGGATCCTGTTCAGTGAGGCTCCATCCCGAGGTCTGGGTGTGCGTGCGCAGTGCAAGCGACTTCGGGTTCTTCGGGTTGAACTGGCTGACGATCTTTGCCCAGAGCATCCTCGCAGCCCTCATCTTGGCTATCTCCATGAAGAAATTCATGCCGCTGGCCCAGAAGAATGAGAGCCGCGGCGCGAAGTCGTCTATGTTCATGCCGGCATTGACACCCGTGCGGAGGTACTCAAGCCCGTCGGCAAGGGTGTAAGCCAGCTCAATATCCGCCGTGGCGCCTGCCTCCTGCATGTGGTATCCTGAGATTGAGATGCTGTTAAACTTCGGCATCTTCTCCGAGGTGTATTTGAAGATGTCAGCAATAATGCGCATCGAAAAGGCAGGCGGATAGATGTAGGTGTTCCGCACCATGAACTCCTTTAGGATGTCATTCTGGATGGTGCCCTGCAAATCACTCAGCTTTGCCCCCTGTTCCAGCCCGGCCACAATGTAAAATGCCATCACCGGAAGCACTGCCCCGTTCATTGTCATCGAGACCGACATCTCATTAAGAGGTATCTGGTCAAAGAGAATCTTCATGTCCTGCACAGAGTCAATAGCCACACCGGCCTTGCCAACGTCACCCACTACACGTTCATGGTCCGAGTCATAGCCGCGGTGTGTTGCCAGGTCAAAAGCCACAGAGAGGCCCTTCTGCCCGGCAGCGAGGTTCCTGCGGTAGAATGCATTTGATTCCTCGGCAGTTGAGAAACCTGCGTATTGCCTGATGGTCCACGGTTTCATCGCATACATCCCTGAATAGGGCCCTCTCAGGAACGGGGGCAGCCCTGCTGCATAATGCAGGTGCTCCATCTCCCGTAAATCTTCGCGCGAATAGATGCTTTTCAGGCGGATCCTTTCGGGGGTCTCCCATGAAGGCGTGATATTATGCTCCTTCTCCCACTTATTAATGTTCCTTGAAGGCACTGCAGCCTTCAGGGGGTCTATCTCATTGAATTTGGGTCTTTTGCTCATCTCCCGTCAGTTTATTCCCAGTATCCTGTTGAAAATTTGAAGCGTCTCAAGCACATTTGACCTGACGCTGATGAAGTGTTCCACTCCAGCCGCCTTCAGTTCATCTGTGCATGGCGGGTTCCCGGCCACCACGAAGACTGCTTTTCCGGCTATAGCCGCGAAGGCTTCCTTCGCCAGTGTGGCGTACTCATCGTCAGAGCTGCATATTATTATGACGTCTGCCTTAACTTCCATGGCTGCATTGACGCCTTCGGCGATGCTTGCGAAGCCGTTGTTGTCCTTCACCTCATACCCCGCTACCGCGAAGAAGTTGGACGAGAACTGTGCCCGTGCCCTGCGCATTGCGAGATCACCGATTGTGAGCATGAAAGCCAGCGGCCTGCGTCCGGACCGCTCTGTTGCGAGCCTCAGCTTCTCGAACTCATCGGCACCGCGGGCAGGGATTATCGGCTTTACCTCCTCCTCCGAAGAAGGTGTGTATTCAGTAAAGAGCTTTTCATTATCATGCTCAGGCGACTTCTTTTCCCTGAAATCGGGAAACTGGTTCGTGCCAAGCAGGACCTCCTTCCTCCTGGCCATATCAGCCTTGCGTGTGGCAGCGGCTTCGCTGATGCGCTGTTGAATCATTCCCTTGCGCAGTGCTGCCAGGAATCCCCCTTCATTTTCAATTTCAATGAAGAGCCTCCAGGCCTCGCGGGCTGTCATTGCGGTCAGCTCTTCAATGTAGTATGATCCTGCTCCCGGATCGGCAACCTTGTCAAGGTGGGCCTCCTCCATCAGCAACAGCTGCTGGTTGCGGGCTATCCTCTCCGAGAAGTCGTCAGCACTGCGGAAGACGGCGTCAAAAGGCTCAACTGTTATTGACTCAGCCCCGCCGAGGACTGCCGACATGGCTTCGGTCTGCGTCCTCAGCATATTGACGTAGGGATCGAAGAGTGTCTTGTTCCACCTGGCGGTGACAGAGTGGATGTGCATTTTCCCTGCCTCCCCGCTCTCCGGGCCCCAGGCTTTGACTATCTCAGCCCACAGCATCCTGGCGGCGCGCAGTTTCGCAATCTCCGGGAAGAAGTCGGGCCCGATCCCGAATGTGAACCTCATGGACCCGGCTGCTGTTTCGGCGCTGATGCCCCTTTCAGTCAGAGCTGCCAGGTATTCATTGCCCAGCGACAGGGTGTATGCCAGTTCTGCCACCGGGCCTGCTCCGGCATTGCTGAAGAGGATGCCTGAGGGCTCAAGGCATCTTATGCCCGGGGTTTTTGCAGACTCCCTGACGAGGTCTCCAAGGTAATCAAGCCCTTCGTCCACAGTGACGCACAGCTTGCCGTTGGCGGCCAGCCTGCCAAGCGGATCAGCGGAGACGGTGATGTTCACCTGTTCCGGGTCAGTACCTGATTTCCTGAGGTAACCCTGAAGCGCGGCAATAAGCTCTTTAGCCCTGCCTGCGACTGAAAAGTTCACTTCGATGCTTTCAGGGCGAATGCCTTTAAGAAGCTGCGTGACGGTCTCATCATTTACTGACTGAGGATCTGCGATAATGAATCCGAGAGAGGTTATCCCTCTCATGAGGCTATCAAGCGCTTTCGCGTTGGCGGCGCTGTAGTCAGTGACGGTGATGTCCTGCCTGACAAACCAGCTGTTGTCTGCCACCCTGGTGCCCCTGACATATGGGAAATCGCCCGGCAGCAGGTTGCTGTGAGGAAGGGTGTCAAGATCCTCCTGCCTGTAGAAAGGCATGACAGAGAGGCCGTCACGGGTTTTCCAGACAAGTTTTTTATTGAAGTCGGCGCCATTCAGATCAGCGTTGATCTTATCCATCCATTGTTGCGTGGATACGGGCGGGAATTGTTCAAACAGTTTCTTTTTCTTATCCATCAGGATCAATATTGCTGAGGGTTGTAAATTAAATCATTGCATGGGTTTTAAATCATGCTTTTTATCATGACCTGTCACTCCTTGCCGCCGAACTCCATCAGGTATGACTTGATGAATTCGTCGATCTCACCGTCGAGGACAGCCTGGGCATTACCTGCCTCATAGCCCGTGCGCAGGTCCTTCACCAGCTTGTAGGGATGGAGTGTGTATGAGCGTATCTGTGATCCCCACTCGATCTTTTTCTTTGCCCCCTCGATCTTTGCCTGTTCGTCCATCCTCTTGCGCAGTTCCATCTCATAGAGGTGTGACCGGAGCAGGCGGAGGGCGTTCTCCTTGTTCTGGCCCTGCGAGCGCGACTCCTGGTTCTCTATCACGAGGCCGGTGGGGGCATGGCGCAGGCGGACGGCTGTCTCCACCTTGTTGACATTCTGGCCGCCTGCGCCCGACGAGCGGAATGTCTCCCAGGTTATGTCTGCAGGATTGATCTCAACCACGATGTCATCGTCAACGAGTGGCGCCACGAATACGGAGGCAAAGGTTGTCT
>DAIDJT010000027.1 GCA_027451265.1 Bacteroidales bacterium
GAAGATTTACAAATTGAGGGTAAATCTATTAAAAAATCAGTTAAGTATCTCAAGCATCTCATTTACCCCGAGGTCGCCAAGCGGATTGTTGGCATCGATGAAAGTGCCGGCAAGCCGTGATTTCCGTTCCTGCAGACGCTGAATCTTCTCCTCGATTGTGTTGCCTGAAATGTACCGGTAAACGAAAACCCTCTTCTCCTGGCCTATCCTGTGAGCCCTGCTGAGGGCCTGAATCTCCGATGCAGGGTTCCACCAGGGGTCGAGGATGAAGACATAATCCGCTTCGGTAAGGTTAAGACCCACACCGCCGGCTTTGAGTGAAATGAGGAAAACTTTTATGTTTGCATCATTCCTGAAGTGGCCGATCACCTTTCCTCTCTCCCTGGTGGAGCCGGTCAGCATTGTGTAGCCGATGCCGTTCTTTTCGAGCCATCCCGGGAAGAGCTCCAGGTGTTTTACGAAAGATGAGAATATGAGGATGCGGTGACCTTCCGCAACCACGCTCGCAATGTTGTGCGTCACGGCGTCAAACTTGCCAGAGCCTCCCCTGTACCTCTCATCTGTCATCACAGGGTGGTTGGCAAGCTGCCTCAGCCTCATCAGACCCTGCAACACTATTATTGCGGATTTTTCAATGCCCAGTGACTCAATATTCTCAAGGATTGTATTTCTCACTGCAGATTTTTCCCTTTCGTACACTGCCGCCTGATCCTCTGACATGTCGCATTGTATGACCTGTTCCGTTACGGGAGGGAGCTCGCTCACAACCATCTCCTTGGTGCGTCTCATGATAAAGGGCTGAATTATCTTTCTTAGCCTTGATTCCTTTTCTTCCCCGATGTTCTTTTCAATAGGCCTTGCAAACTCCCTCCTGAAGAATGCGAGGGAGCCCAGAAGACCAGGGTTTACGAAGTTAAGCTGTGCCCACAGGTCAGTGAGTGAGTTCTCAACGGGTGTGCCAGTAAGCACAAGCCTGTGTTCGGCCCTGAGCCGCATCACTGCCCTGTACAGGTGGGAAGACGGGTTTTTGATATGCTGGCTTTCATCAAGCACCACGTAAAAAAAGTTTACTGCCGTGAAGATCTCAATATCCTGCCTTACAGTATGATAGCTTGACAGTATTATGTCATAACCTGTGAAGTGTGAGGCAGACCTGTGCCTTGCTGCACCGTAATGGATGAGGGTCTTCATTGAGGGGCAGAAGCGTCTTATCTCATTATGCCAGTTATGGCAGAGCGAGGCCGGTACAATGATCAGAGAGGTAGCCGGAGGAACATCCCTCCCGAAGAGAGTCAGTTGCCCCTTGTCAGTGCTTTCCCGGTCATTTTGCGGGCCGGCCGGGCCGGCCATCACCGCTTTCAGCTTTTCCCTGTTGAACATAAGGAGAGCGAGGGTCTGCAGGGTCTTCCCGAGGCCCATGTCATCGGCGAGGCATCCTCCGAGGTTGTTCGACTGAAGGAAATGGAGCCAGCTCATACCCTCAAGCTGGTAGGGCCTGAGCTGCGCATTAAGACCCCCTGGCGGGGGAAGCAGTGCGAGCCTTTCGGGCATGACCAGGTTCTCAAGTTTTGCACAGGTGTCACACTCTTCGCCGGAAACGGCTTCGCTGAAGATGCTGAAATGCTGCTTGTGCAGCAACAGTTCGTCATTATTGTCCTTCCCCATCTCGAACAGTCCACGGTATCGTGTGAACCATTCCTCCGGGAGAAGGGCAATGGTGCCGTCAGGGAGAATGTACTCCCGTATGCCATCCAGGATGTTCCGCCTGAAGCGGGTAAAGGGAATTGTGAAGGGTCCGATGATCACTTCTGCCTTAAGATCGAACCAGTCATTTATTACCGTGTGACTGATTCTTATCTCTACCCGGTCAAGTGAATACTTCCGGTCAAGGCTTCCGGTCCGGATGATCAGCCCTGCCTCCTCCAGTTTTTCCCTGTTGTAGGTTACTGTTTCAATAAGGCTGTAAAGGGCTTCCTCTTCATCTTCGCCTGATGCCGGGGCGATAAAATGGATGCCATCATCACTTGTGAGGCCTGCCTCGTCAAGCACATTCATAATACTCTTCTCCCATGCCAGGTCGCGCTCCTTTCTCAGGAAGAGGAAGGCTCCGCCGTTGCTGGTAAAAGTGGTAAAATGCGTCACTTCATCAGGGAAATATATATCCCTGTCGTCATAGCGGAATTTGAGGATGGCTGCCGTTATTCCGGTAAAAATGCGCTCCAGCGTCAGGAATGCCTTCATTTCAGCAGCTGACTGCTCTGATGAAAATCCGGTGCCTGTCACCCGGTGGTGGTTGATAACCTGGAGAACGAAGGTGGAAAAGTATTTTTCAACGGTATTTTTTGGGATTATTATTTTATCCCTTGTAAGGAAAGGCTTGAGCTTTGCCCCTTCAATGTCCGAGATAAAGTGGATGATATGAGCTGCTCTTATTATACAGGGTTTGTTTGCCAGAATCTCAACCTGCTGACCACGGAGCCTGACGGGCCGGCCGGCGGCCTCCACTGTAAGGCTGTAACTGGTTTCTGCCGTGGTATGGTCAAACCTGAAAACCGGGTCAGCCTGGACGGGATTGACGGTCATCCGGTCCTCCTGATGCAAAGTGTTTACCCCTGACTTCTGAAGAAAAAGGGGTATCTCCTCCTTAAGGGCTATCTGCAGGCACTGGGCTATCCTTGACTCAATGAATGGTTTTATCAGCACACCGAATTCCTTTTCAGCCACATTTTCGAGAAACTCCTTGACATTGCGGTGTTTTGAAAAAAGCTTGAACAGGTTTCTGTCTGAATACTCGTTTACCAGCCTTACTGTCTCCTTCTCCTCGTTGTCAAGCCCTGACAGGGTAAAATTGTTGGGGAATGGTGAAAGCGCCTCACCGGTCGAGTAATACTCCCTGCCCGGCATTTTTTCAAGCATATAGGGCATCAGTATTGTACCCCACCTGCGGTGTTGCGTCAGTATCAGTGCAAAGAGCCTTTCACGGGCCTTTATTTCGGAGGGCTGCATCTGTAAAACAAATAAACCTGCAATTTTGAAATTCCCCGGCTAAATTCAAATAGCATACTATAAATAAATATTCAACCGGTGCAGGTAAATGTTTCCGTGACTTCTTTCTGTTTTACCTGCTGATGATGAATGGCATGCGGCATTAATGCAGTCCATGCGGCAGTGCGAAAGGAATATTTTAATATCTTTCCGTTCTTGTTTATTCAGACAATTGAAGATGAAAAGAGCCTTAGTAATCAGCTATATTTTGACATTGACGCTCCTGGCTTCCTCTCAGGAGACACCGCTGACAACCGGATGGAGGGCAATACGCGCATCGGAGGTAACGATTGACGGAGGCCGGCTTACAACAGCTGACCCTGACCCGGCGGGCTGGATGAATGCCACTGTACCAGGAACCGTGCTGACCACCCTGGTCAATAACGGTCAGGTGCCTGATCCCTGGTACGGCATGAATAACGAAAAGATCCCCGATATATGGAACGCGGGACGCGATTATTACACCTACTGGTTCTTTACAAGGTTCACCATTCCGGAACTTGACTCTACACGCCAGGTATGGCTCAAATTCAGGGGAATAAATTACAGGGCGGAGATATGGCTTAACGGAACGCTCCTGGATGACACCATCCGGGAAGGAATGTTTATCCGGAGGAAATTCAATGTCACGGCCCTCCTGAATCGTCAGGGGTATAACCGCCTGGCTGTCAGGGTAGAGCCTCCTCTCAATCCGGGGAATCCCAACGGAGGCCAGGGTGGCGACGGAACAATTGGCCGCGATGTGACGATGCAGTTCACCCCGGGGTGGGACTGGATACAGCCGGTAAGGGACAGGAACACCGGTATCTGGGATGCGGTCACAATAGAAGTGACAGGTGACATTGACGTCAGGGACGGCTATGCCCGGACGAGGGTGCCTGGCGCCCGTCTGCCCGGAGAGCTTCAGGACCCGGCTTTTGTAACTTTCTCAGCCGAGCTCGTCAATCCTACAGACAGACTGGTGGAAGGGGAGGTTACCGTTTCATTCATGGGATCAACTGACAAAAAGAAGATGAAGCTGGAGCCCCGCAGCAGTGTGACATATAAATTCCCGGAAATGAAACAGACTGACCCGCGGATCTGGTGGCCAAACGGAATGGGTCAGCCATCACTTTATCCTGCGGTGATCACCTTCAATGACAAAAAGGGCAACACTCTTGACAGGGAAGACCTGATGTTCGGTTTCCGTGAGGCCGGGAGCTATTTCGATGATTCAACCGGGGCGCGTGTCTTCACCATAAACGGTCAGAAGCTTTTTGTGAGGGGCGCCAACTGGATCGCATCTGACGGGATGCTCCGCCTCAGTCCTGCCAGGTACGAGGCCGAGGTGAAAATGCATGCGGAGATGAACATGAATATGATAAGGGTCTGGGGCGGATCAATCACCGAAAGGCCTGAGTTCTATGATGCCTGTGACAGGAACGGCATACTGGTGTGGCAGGACCTGTGGATCACCGGCGACTGCAACGGAAGGTGGCTTGATACGGTCAGAAAAGCTGACAGCCAGGAGGTACGGCGGATGTACCCTGATGACGATTCGCTCTTTCTTCGTTCAGTGGATGATCAGCTCAGGATGCTGAGAAATCACCCGTCACTCTATATTATTTGCGGGGGCAACGAGTTCCCGCCGCCGGCGGAGCTTGACACCCTTATCCGCAGGAAGCTGGAGGCGTTTAAAGGATCACACATTTACCTCAGTGAGTCAACCTCTCCGGAACTGCTGCACAATACAATCGGCGGGACGGCTGACGGGCCATATAACATCAGGGAACCGCTCTGGTTTTTTACGGAGAAATGGCATCCGTTCAATCCGGAGATCGGGTCAGTGGGTTTGCCCAACATGGAAGGGCTGACCAGGATGATGGATGAGAAGGATCTCGTGGTGCCCTCCGGCAGGGAAGTGAACGAGGTCTGGCGGTACCACAAGTATATGGGTTATGGAGGGATGATTGAGAAGCTTGGGGAACCATCCGGCATGGCTGATTTCGTGCGGAAGGCACAGTTGCTGAATTTTGAGCAGTACCGGGCCATGGCTGAGGGTTATACCTCGCGGATGTGGGACTGGTACACCGGTTTCCTTGTCTGGAAGAGTCAGAACCCGTGGCCTGCGCTCAAGGGGCAGTTTTACGACTGGTTTCTTGATCAGAACGCCGGTTTTTACGGGTTCAGGCATGGCACCGTACCTGTGCACCTGATGTTCAATCCGGTTGATTCGGCGATATATGTTGTCAACTCCACACCCAAGGAACGCAAGGGACTGAGACTGGAGGCAAAGCTGACCGATGAATACGGGAAGGAGATATGGAAGAAGGCTGAGGAGAGGGCTGTTGAGGGATACAGCATCACAAAGGTCTGGGAACCTGACCTTGGCGGTTCCACGGCTGGTGCTCTGGGCGGGACTCAGGGCGGTACCCGGGACGGTGGTCAGGGAAGTGCTCTGGGCGGTGCTCAGGCTGAAGGTCAGTCCGGAACCGGGACCGGTGTTCAGTTCCTGAAGCTACGGATCACGTATGTTTCAACGGGGCTGCCGCTTGATGACAACACCTACTGGTTCCCGCGCAATGGTGCAAGAGCCAGCCTCACCTCACTGCCCGGGGCAAAGGTTGTTGGCCAGATGATGAAGGGAAACAATGGCAAGTACACCGTTGATCTTGCCAACAGCGGAACCGTGGCGGCATTTTTCGTTCGCATGAAGGTTATACGTGCCACTGACGGTGAAATGATTTCACCGGTATTTCTGGATGATAACTACATAGTCCTGCTTCCCGGTGAGAGGAAGACAATCCAGGTTGATGTGACCGATGTGAGGGAGGATGAACGCAATACCCCGTTGCTGCTGCACCTGGAAGGGTTCAACCTGCAGCCGGTGATTGTCAGGCTTTAGCTTTGGATTCCGGCTGGCCGGGCCTGTGTTCTTGTATGGCCGGCGTTCTTACCCTTTACGGCTTATCTCCTCAAGCCGCGGGAGGTTTAATATTGCAATGCTTTTTTCAGACAGGCTGATCAGCCCGTCTTTCTCGAAACTTTTCAGCACCTTGACAGCACCCTCGGTGGAGATGCCTGCGAAATCTGCCAGCTCACGCCGTGAGAGATGCCTGAAGAGATCCTCGCCACCGAAGTTCTCCGGTGCCAGGCTCAGAAGAACAGTTGCCATGCGCCCGTTGGTCTGCTGGTGCAGTACATTGTCCAGTGAGGTATAGAGCAACGTGTTGTGCTCACAGTACCGCCTGATGATGCTGAAGGCAAAAGACCCGTTCTGCTTAACCAGTGCTGCTATCGCCTCTTTTTCAATCAGGAATCCTGTCGTCCCGGTAACGGCCACCACCGAGTAACCGAAGGTATTGCGGTTGAAAACAGCTGACAGGCCGACCATCTCACCCGGACGGATTATGCGAAGGTTAAAGTCGCGGCCGTTGCTTCCTTCTATATACTGCCTTGAAAACCCGTTGACAATAAAGAGCACATAGGAGGCAAAAGCTCCCTGCTTGGCGAGGTTCTCTCCCCGCCTGAAAGCGACCTGGACCCGGCTCTCACGCACAAGCGCCGTCTCCTCGGGAGTGAGGGCCGAGAAACAGGGCAGGGTGATGTCACATACAAATCCCTTGTCAGTGTTGCTTAGTGTCTTCATGCTGTAAGGTGAGATGCAAATTTAAGAAATTAGGGCTATTAATTCGCTTTAATGCCAACATCTGGAAAATCAGATGTTTAACATTACCGGGCCGGATTACGACAACTTTTTTGTTGTTGCATTTCAATCCTGGTCATGAAACAGCCGGGGCCTTCAACTGCCGTGACAGCCATTCCCATGTCTAATTTTGCGGGAAACTAAAAGCAACGATGAGACACGAGGTACAGGCTGCCTGGAAAGGCAAAATGAAATTTGATACAGAAGTAAATGGTCATCACTTTTTCATGGATCATGGTAGTGAGAATGGCGAAAACAGCGGGCCGCGCCCGAAACCACTCATGCTTGCAGCCCTGGCAGGGTGCACCGGGATGGACGTCATCTCGATCATGCAGAAAATGAGACAGGAAATTGAATACTTCAATGTTGTGGTGGAAGGTGATACCGAAGCGGAGCATCCCAATGCATATTTTAAGATGCACATAATATATGAGTTCAGGGGTAAAGACCTGGAGATGGAGAAGATTGAGAAGGCAATCAGCCTCTCGATGGAACGCTATTGCGGTGTATCGGCCGTCTACCGGAAAGCCGGGATTGAGATGACGCATGAGGTAAGGATGGTTTGAGGACAATATTGAATTGCGATTTGCGAATTGCGAAGTGAGAATTCTGATTATTTGAGGACCCAATGATCAGTCTTGCGGTCAGGAAAAAGTAAACAATAAAAAACAAGAATATGCTATACACAAATTTGAATCATGTTGAGTCTGCTGCGCAGCTCGAAAAAATAATCAGTGAGAATGAAAATGTTATGGTATGCTGCGGCCGGATGGGCCCGATGTGCATCCCGGTATACGGAATCATGGAGGAGCTGGAGCCGCAATATAGTCATGTGAAATTCCTTGACATGGAATTCGACAATCCTGAATCACAGGTGATACGCAATGCACCGCTCACCCGCGGTTTCATGGGATTGCCCTACACTGTATATTACAAAAACGGCAAGATGGTTAAGGCAACCACGAGCATCCAGACGATGCAGCAGGTTAAGACAATCCTCGACAGTGAGTTCGGTCATCCCAACGCTTAGGCAATGGAGAACAGCAATCATTTTGATGTCATCATTCTTGGGGGCGGCCCGGCTGGTCTGACAGCGGCCATCTATCTCTCACGTGCCAGGGTGAAAACACTGCTTCTCACCGAGGGTACTCCCGGAGGTCAGATGACATTGACACATGAGATTGCCAATTACCCGGGAATAGAGAAGATCAACGGGTACATGCTGGGCTCGGTGATGAAGAAACAGGCGACGGCATTCGGTGCATTGGTCAGGGGTAACGTTGATATCAGTTCGTTTTCCCTGGATGGCCCGGCAAAGAGAGTCACCACTGCCGCCGGGGAAACATACACCGCCGGTGCAATCATACTGGCTACCGGAGGCAGGTCGCGCACCCTCGGAGTTCCGGGAGAGGATACTTTCAAGGGCAAAGGCATATCCTACTGCGCCACATGTGATGGAGATTTCTTCACCGGCAAGGAGATAGTGGTGGTTGGCGGAGGCAACTCAGCGCTTGAGGAGGCGGTCTCACTCACGAAATATGCCACAAAGGTGACTATCGTTCACCAGTTTGACCACTTCCAGGCATTTCAGTATGCAGTTGATGAGGCGAAGGCCAACCCGAAAATCAGCTTTGTGATGTCATCAACAATTGCTTCGTTTTACGGAGATGAGAAGCTGGAAGGTGTAAAAATCCGGAACCTCATCACCGGAGAGGATACGGATTTCAGAACTGACGGTGTATTCATATTCATCGGTTACGTTCCCAACACCGAGTGGCTGAATGGGCACGTGAAAATGAATGAGAGGGGAGAGATCATCACCGGACCGGATATGTCAACAAATATCGAAGGTGTTTTTTCGGCAGGCGATGCAAACGCCAAGCGTTACAGGCAGGTGACAACAGCAGTGGCTGACGGTACCATAGCAGCGCTGGCAGCAGCTGATTACCTGCATTCACAAAAAAGAAACTAAAAGAAAATGAAAATGAAAGGACTTATAATTGCAGTTGTGGTGATAGCTGTTGTGGCAGTACTTATCATCCGCTCATACAACAAAATGAAAAATGCCCCTGCAGTTGCAGACAGCGAGCTTATTGAACACCTGACAGCACAGAATTTTGCCCATAAAACAAAAAACGGGATCGTGCTTGTTGATTTCTGGGCTGACTGGTGCATGCCTTGCAAGATGATGGCTCCGGTACTCAACGATGTGGCCCAGGCTACCGACGGTACTGCATCAATCTACAAGCTTAACGTGGATGAGCAGCAGCAGGTTGCCGCCAGGTACGGCATCAGGAACATCCCGACGATGATCCTGTTCAAGGACGGGAAAGAGGTTGAAAGAATTATCGGAGTGAAGCCGAAGGATTATATCATATCAAGTATAAATAAGGTAAAGTAGGAGGATTTTATTCAGCGGATATTTACCCTGAGGTACCTTAATATCCGCAATGTCTTTTCAAGACGGCTTTGTTATTTGGTCCGGAGGGTTTCAGACAGGGCATCACCTGTCGAAGCCCTCTCTGGCTTTCTCATAATCCGGTGCTTCGAGAAGCTGGTTGAACCTTGCCGAAGGCCTTATCCTGCCGAAGGAATCGAAGTAAGCCTCGCGGGTCATCGAGTCCCAGTGGATTGCCCCGTGATAATACTGGAAATTGTAAAAGACGCCTGATGCGGCAAGCAGGAGGAATGCAACCAGCACTGAGCGGCTCACCCATTTTACCGGGGCGGTCATCCCGGCAGAAAGTAATGCTGCGCATGCCACTGCCATCAGCGCATAACTGTCTATGAAAGCCCTCTGGCCGAATCCTCCCCCGTACCACCAGCACCACCAGGAAAAGATAATATACATGTTCAGCGGTACAAATATTGTGACAGGCAGGGCATGTGGTGAGCGGCGGATCCACAGTGCAATTATTCCGGCAACGGCAAAGATCATGAGCGGGGTATAGATGAAAAGTCCCTTCCGCCAGCTGAACAACCCCTTTAATATTGCGGGATCACCGAAGAAGAACTGCTCGTTGCTGCCATAGGAAAAAAACAACCACTGCCCGGTCATCTCCTTCCAGTATATCATCTGTGGTATCCATACCATGAATGCTGCCAGGGCCATCACGGCAAGAAGCCTGTAATCAGCAACCATCTCCCTGCCTCTCCGCCGGAGACTCCCTGCCGGAGCAATCCCGTAAAGCAGGAAAAACAGGACGATTATGAAATTTGTCGGGCGTATCAGCGTGATCAGCCCGAATATGAGTCCGAGCCTGGCTGCGGGCCAGTCCTTCCTTTCTCCGTTGTTGTGCCATTTAATTGAATACCATATGAATGCACTTATCAGGGCAAATGAATAGACGTGTGACATTGTTCCCTGGTAGAGGGTGTACCAGTAGAGATTCGTGCCGATGACGAATGCCGTCAGGACCATTGCTGTAATAATGTCAGATGCATTCTGCAGGAGGATTCTTCTCAGGTATACAAGTCCGGTGGTTAGAAAAAACAGTGCCGAAACAAGCAGGAAGAACTTATAGGGCGGGGAATAGCCGCCCGCATCTGCCCCGGAGATGAGCGCAGTGACATGTCCTGCCAGGAAGAACGGAGTCCAGAGCAGGGAGAGGCCCATGCTGGTTTTGATCACGTAGTTGTCCCCGGGTCCTTTTTCAGGCCATACGATGAACTTATGCGGCCCCTGGTAATTGTCAGTGAAGCTCAGTGACAGATCATGGTAGATGAACGTTGCCGGAAGGTAGGCATAGTAGGAGATAGCGTCATTCTCTATAATCCGTTGCTCATCCCTCCAATGCTTTTCTGAAAGCATGGTGAAGGTCATGAAGGCAACAATGAGGGTCAATGCCATGGCAGAAATCCATTTCTTGCCTGTCAAACTGAATTTCAATACATTGGCAGATATTCCAATACCGTCATGGATGCTGATTTTTTTGCCCTCGCCCTTCTTGCGGGGTGAATAGCTGACAGGTTCCTCGGCGAAAGATGTTGTTCTTATGCGCAATGCCTTGAACATCAGTTCGGTCTCAAAGCCAAAGCGTTGCTCGCGGAGATTGAGTTTTTCAAACAGGTCCTTCCTGAATAGTTTGTACCCGCAGGTCAGGTCTGTTATTCTCCTGCCTGTAGCTTTTGCTGCGATGGCTGAGAGGATCCTGTTAAGGGTGACTGCCGCAATGGAATGACCGGGGTGTTTTGTTCCCCTGATGAAGCGTGAGCCACTTACCAGATCAAGGTTCTGGCTGTACATCCGGTGCAAAAGAGCCGGGATATCGGAGGGATCAAGCTCCAGGTCGGCGTCCTGCACGAGGATTACTTCACCTTTTGCCTCGCGCACGCCGGCAGCAATGGCAGCGCCCTTGCCGGCATTGAACAGCAGTCTCAGCACCCTGGCGCCGGGAAAACGCGTGATCGCATCTTCAGCCATGGCAACCGAATCGTCAGTTGAGCAGTCGTCTGCCACAATCACCTCCACCCCTGTTACAAAATCCGGCATCACCGTGGCGCGGAGCCTTTCCAGCGTCGTTGTGATTACGCCGGACTCGTTGTACATCGGGATGATGATGGTGAGGTACAATGTGGGGTTGGATTAAGTGATAAAGTTACCATACATATTTTATAAGGCAATAGGCTAATGGCAGCTATCAATTGTCATCAGTGCAGCCAAAAACTTGCAGAAAAGAAAAAGAGACCCGGCGTGGATCTCCTGGCAGCTGGCAATTGTCATCAGTGCGGACAAAAATTTGCAGAATAGAAAAAGAGATCCGGTGTGGATCTCTTTCTGCATAACAGTGTGTACAATATTTATTTCTTTTCGGAGGCGTTTGCCAGGTTATCGCACCCGCCATCATTGTTGGCATCTGTGAATGCCGGGCCCTGTCCGTTATGAAGGCTTCTGCCTGGAGCAACTACCCGGCAACGTCCCGCACCTCTTCCGGCCATCATGCCCCTGTGGCGCGGATGTCTGCTACCAGGACCCTGTGCCAGGCCCTTGGGGCGTCCCTGCCGGGTTCCGTTCTCAAAATTGTCGCATACGCCGTCGTTGTCGGAGTCGACCCATGCTGTGCCTGCCGCACCACCCTGTAATGACTGTCCGGCCGGCTGCTCAGTTGTTTGAGCTGATGCAATGGCTGTCAGAGCCATCATAACCGCTACTGATACAAATAGTTTTGTTTTCATGAGTAATTGTTATTGTTTATTGATTTGGATAATTCTCCCTGTTCACAATTACACAGATGAAAAGTAGCGGCAATGGTTTAACCGGGCAGGATAAAAAGTAGTAAAAAAAAATTTCTAAAGTCTTATATTCCGGAGCCTGAGGGCATTCCAGACAACGGAAACGGAGCTGAAGCTCATTGCTGCAGCAGCGAACATAGGGTTGAGCAGCGGACCTCCGAACAGGTGTAACAGGCCCATGGCAACCGGAATACCCAGGATATTGTAGAAGAATGCCCAGAAGAGATTCTGCCTGATGTTCCTGATTGTAAAGTGACTGAGCTTCAGGGTGCGGACCACGTCACCCAGATCGTTCCTGATAAGCACCACATCAGCTGCCTCTATTGCAACATCGGTACCGGAACCGATAGCTATGCCGACGTCGGCTGTTGCAAGTGCCGGAGCGTCATTAATGCCGTCACCAACCATTATGACACTCTTCCCGCTGTTCATTATCTTCCTTATCTCAGCGGCCTTGTCACCCGGCAGCACACCGGCCACCACGCTCTCAATGCCGGCCCTGGCTGCAATATGCTGTGCAGTCTGGATGCTGTCGCCGGTTATCATCATCACTTCCAGGCCCATGGCCTTCATCTCTGCAACTGCAGGGGCTGATCCGGTCCTGATCGTGTCGGCCACAGCTATGACTCCAAGACATTTGCCGTTCGCGGATACATACATTACTGTATTGCCGCGGGCAGCCAGGTCATCCGCTGTTTTGTCGGCCTCACCGGTATCAACCTTTCTCTCGGCCATCAGCCTTCTGCTGCCGGCAAGAACATGTATACCATCCACCGCCGCCTCCACACCGTATCCGGGCAGTGCACTGAACCTGCCGGGTCCGGAAAAGGAGTAACCTTTTTCTTCGGCATACCTTGTTACAGCCCTGGCCACAGGGTGTTCAGAACGGCTCTCCGCTCCGGCGGCCAGTGAGATCAGCGTCTGTTCGTCCGTTCTGTTCACGGTAATGACATCTGTCACTGCCGGTACGCCTGTGGTGACAGTGCCTGTTTTGTCAAGCACGACCACTTTTGCCTTGCGGGCTGTCTCGAGCGCCTCTCCGCCCTTGATGAGTATACCCTGCTGTGCACCGCGGCCTGTGCCGACCATCACGGCGACAGGCGTTGCAAGGCCAAGGGCACAGGGGCATGCAATTATCAGTACTGATATGAGAACCGTGAATGCAAGCCGGAAATCACCTGTGCCAATGAGCCAGGCCACACCGGCAAGAAACGCAAGGCTCATTACAACCGGTACAAAAATGCCGGAGATTTTGTCTGCCAGTCTTGCTATGGGCGCCTTTGAACCCTGAGCCTCCTCCATCAGTTTGACTATCCGGGCAAGGGTGGTCTCGCTGCCTACCCGCGTGGCATTGTATACCACTGAACCGTTGAGGTTGATGCTCCCCCCGGTGACTTCCGATCCTTCGGTCTTTTCTACCGGGATGCTCTCTCCGGTCAGCATCGATTCATCGGCAGAGGATGTTCCGCTGGTCACAATACCGTCAGTGGGGAACCTTTCTCCTGGCCTGACAACAACGGGTTCATCCACATTGACCTTTGAAGCGGGGACCGTTTTTTCCTTCCCGTCACGTATTACGGTGGCCAACGGAGGGGCAAGGGAAAGCAACTTGCGGATAGCGTTGCCTGCCTTCGCCTTTGACCGTGCCTCGAGAAAACGGCCAAGGGTTATAAGAGTAATGATTGTTGCGGCCGATTCGAAGTAGAGGCTGTGTGCAAAATGAGCATCACCTCCTGCGATACGTATTGTAGCAAATATTCCATAGAGAAACGCGGCAGCAGTGCCCATTGCCACCAGGGTGTCCATGCCCGGATTGCCCCTGAGGAGTGTTTTTGTACCTGTGATGTAAAAGCTTCGCCCGGTGATAACCACGGGCAGGGTAAGCAGCAACTGCAACAGTGCGAAGTTGAGAGGGCTGGTTCCGGGCGAGATGAAGCCCGGCAGCCTGGCTCCGGCCATTGATGACATCGTTATAATCAATAGTGGGACGGTGAATGCCAGTGACCAGATCAGTCTTTTCCTGAGTCGTTCGGTCTCAGGCCGGGCTGAAAAGCGTTCCTTCTCATCATCGATTGCTTTGTAACCGGCTTTGCTCACGGCGTCAATCACCTGGTTCATTGATGTTTTTCTTGCATCATATGAGATTGTAAGCCGTTCCGTTGCCAGGTTGACGCTGGCAAATGTTATGCCCTCCACCTTTGCCGCGGCTTTCTCGACGTGTGCTGCGCATGAAGCGCAGTTCATCCCTTCTATGGCAAATGATTTTTCGGTCATCGCTTAATTATGTGTAAAACTAAAACAATGTTCCAGCAATAATGTTGAATTGCGGCCTTCGCTTGCAGGAACGGAAGAGTGGGGGGAGGGTAGGGGTGAAGTCCGGGTCTGGATGCTAGTTATTCTGTACTTCGGCGAAAAGGATCATATAATTATGTCCGAATTTTTTTGCGCATTTCGGGCAATAGGCATAATGGACATAGTAATCCTTTGCCTTTTTCCCGTTTTCAGACAGGTATTGATCCATTTCCCTGATGAACTTCGGAACGGCGTTATAGCCGCCATCGAACGTCCTGCTTACAAAGGTGCCGGAGAGTGCGGCATTCTTTTCGCCGGGGACATTTTTCTCCACGGAGATTAGGATGTCAGACCTGAAGGCTGAAGGATCATGGAACAACACAAGAGTGTCTGTTTTTTCCGGTTCTGCTGATCCTGATGATTCAATTGACTTCCACATTCTTGTGATCTTTTTTCCGATCAATGGAGGAAAAGGTATGTGGAAGAAGGCGGGCATGGAATCAATAACAAATTTTTTGTTGTCCCAGACGAGTGTCTTTTTATCCCATTTTTCCGGGTGGAATTCAGGGCAACATTCCTGGTTTTGTGTTTGTTCGTTCATGGTATCAGTGTTTTATAGTTGATTTCCACAAGAGACCACTAAGTTATGAAATCTGTTAAATACAGATTAAACAAAATACCGGATTGATTGTAATGGGTTGCCTGCGGTGAATCCTTTTTAATGGATCCATGCAGAGCCCGGGAATGAAGTGGCTGTTGAATTACCCGAGTAGTCCCTCTTTAAATAATACAA
>DAIDJT010000028.1 GCA_027451265.1 Bacteroidales bacterium
AGAGGGGTGACGTCAAGAAGAAGCACATCCTTTACCTCGCCGGTGAGCACGCCGCCCTGGATGGCAGCTCCGACGGCAACGACCTCATCCGGGTTGACTCCCTTTGAGGGAACCTTGCCGAAGAACTTCTCAACTATCTGCTGAATGGCCGGGATACGTGTTGAGCCTCCCACCAGTAAAACCTCATCGATGTCTGAAGTCTTCATTCCGGCATCATCAAGCGCCTTCTGGCAAGGCCCGATGACTGCATTTATAAGTTTGTCAGTCAGCTTCTCAAACTGGGCCCTTGTCAGTGTCTTGACAAGGTGTTTGGGAATACCGTTCACCGGCATGATATAGGGGAGGTTGATCTCCGTGGTTGTGGTGCTTGAGAGCTCTATCTTGGCTTTTTCTGCTGCTTCCTTCAGTCTCTGGAGAGCCATCGGGTCTTTGCGGAGGTCTATTCCTTCCTCCCTCTGGAACTCATCAGCCAGCCAGTCAATGATCAGGTGGTCAAAGTCATCACCGCCAAGGTGGGTGTCACCGTTGGTTGACTTGACCTCAAAGACACCGTCGCCAAGCTCAAGGATGGAAATATCGAAGGTGCCGCCTCCAAGGTCGAACACTGCGATCTTGAGGTCATGGGCCTTCTTGTCAAGGCCGTATGCCAGTGATGCTGCAGTAGGCTCGTTGATGATACGCTTGACCTTAAGCCCTGCGATCTCACCGGCCTCCTTGGTAGCCTGACGCTGTGAGTCATTGAAGTATGCAGGAACGGTAATGACAGCTTCCGTGACCTCCTGGCCAAGGTAATCCTCGGCGGTCTTCTTCATCTTCTGAAGCACTATTGCGGAGATTTCCTGCGGAGAGTAGTTGCGGTCATCTATCTTCACCCTCGGGGTGTTGTTGTCACCGCGGATGACCTCGTAGGTCATCTTTTTCATTTCGTTGGTAACCTCGTCATAGCTTCTTCCCATGAAGCGTTTTATTGATGAGACGGTTTTACGCGGATTGGTGATGGCCTGTCTTTTTGCGGGGTCACCCACCTTGCGCTCACCATTCTCAAGAAATGCAACCACTGAGGGGGTGGTTCGCTTGCCTTCACTGTTGGGTATCACCACAGGCTCGTTGCCTTCCATCACTGAAACGCATGAGTTGGTGGTTCCCAGGTCAATACCGATAATTTTTCCCATTGTTATACTGATTTGTTATCTAAGTTTCGTTCTTTAACTCCTCTGAAATGACAATGTTTGTGCCACAACGTTCAGCCGGGGGTGATTATGAAATTATGTCATGGTCATACTAACCTGCCGGCAGTCATGGTTTTCATGAAAATGACAAAACGGCAGGCCATGGCAAAAGAATCCGGGGCGAATGGTAATCAACCTTCTAATTTTGTAGCTTTGCGGTAACTATAAAACCGGGAAATATGTCAGTACAGAAGACTGTTAAGATAGTTACCACCCATGTGCTTTACGAGATGAAGCTGAAGGGGGAGAAGATATCCATGCTTACTGCATATGACTATTCGATGGCGAGGATCCTTGACGAGTCAGGCATTGATGTGATCCTTGTAGGTGATTCGGCTTCAAATGTGATGGCAGGTTTTGACACAACGCTGCCCATTACGCTTGACAACATGATTTATCATGCTGCGTCAGTGGTCAGGGGAGTGAAACGTGCGCTGGTAGTGGTTGATCTTCCTTTTGGCACCTACCAGGGCAATTCGCGCGAAGCGCTGGCATCAGCCATCAGGATCATGAAGGAGACCGGCGCCAGTGCAGTCAAACTGGAGGGAGGACGCGAGATAGTGGAGTCGATTGAGCGAATCCTGTCAGCCGGGATTCCTGTGATGGGTCACCTGGGACTGACACCGCAGTCGATCCACAAGTTCGGGACCTATGTGGTCAGGGCCCGTGAGGAGGAAGAGGCGAGGAAGCTCAAGGAGGATGCAAAGATCATTGAAAAGGCCGGTTGCTTTGCCATAGTGCTGGAAAAGATTCCGGCAGCACTGGCAGGCGAGGTGGCAGAGTCAGTCAAAGTGCCGGTGATAGGGATAGGAGCCGGGCGGCAGGTGGACGGGCAGGTACTGGTGCTGCATGACATGCTGGGCATCAATATGGAGTTCTCACCCCGCTTCCTCAGGAGATATCATAACCTCTATGACGAGATAAAGGGTGCAGTGCATCATTATATTGCTGATGTGAGATCAGGCGAATTCCCCAACGAGAAGGAACAATACTAGGGGAATTGCGAGTTGCGAATTGCGAGTTGCGAGTTGGGAATTTGGAGTTGCGTATTGCAAGTTGCGAGTTGGGATTTTGGATTTGTGGCCGGGTCAGCTGGCTGGCGGATGTGCAAAATGCCGGTTGCGGGTACGGAAGTAATAAAAAACTGAAATAACAAAAGGAAAGGGATGGGGAAGGAACAGCCTGAAATATTGTACGAAGACAATCATATTATCATAGTCAACAAACGGTCATCGGACCTGGTGCAGGGTGACGGCACGGGTGATGAGTCGCTGGATAACATCGTCAGGGCATACATCAAGGAGAAATACAGCAAGCCGGGAGATGTCTTTCTGGGTGTGGTACACCGTCTTGACAGGCCTGTCAGCGGTTGTGTTGTCTATGCCCGCACCTCGAAGGCTCTCACCCGTCTCAGTGAACTCTTCAGGACACGTGATGTAAAGAAGAATTACTGGGCCATTGTTACCGACCGGCCGCCTGCCGAGGAGGGCACTCTCCAGAACTACCTGAAAAAGAACGAGAAACAGAACAAGTCATATGTCTATGACAAAGAGGTAAAGGATTCAAAGAGCGCTGAGTTGTCTTATAAGATACTGGCCCGTTCCGAGAGGTATTACCTGCTTGAGATTGATCTTCACACCGGCAGGCATCACCAGATAAGGGCACAGCTGGCTGCTGCCGGATGCCCCATCAGGGGTGACCTTAAGTACGGGGCGAAGCGTTCGAACGAGGGAGGCGGAATATCACTTCATTCCAGGAGGATCTCCTTCATTCACCCGGTAAGGAATGAGGAGATAAGCGTTGTGGCCCAGGTGCCTGATGACCGCATCTGGAAGCTCTTCAGGAACGTCTGAAGGCGTTTCCCGGGAATACCGGGTGCGTACCTGTTGCAGACCTGTACCTGGCTGAAACCTTAACCTCACGGAGGGCTGAACGCTGTCCTGGTTAAAGAAAAAGAAGAGGCGCCTCTGCTGCGCCTCTTACAAACTTAACCTAAAACTAACCTAAACCAACCACCTGATGATTTTCCGGGCCCGGGCGGGACCGTAAGAAATATTCATTTCTTCATCAGTATCTTTTGTACCTCATTGAGTATCTGATCAGCCTCCCTGGCTTTTTCTTTGGGAGCTCTTATATTAACAACAACTCCGTCGACAGAAATGTTGTAGAATACCCCTTCTTTTTCTTCAGGCATCCTGGTCATGCTCCTGCCAGGTGCTGCTCCTGCAGCCTCAGCGCGGCCTGGAAAACCGGCTGATCTTGCAGACCATACCATCCTGCTTCCTTCACCGGGTTTCCTGATGATTCTTTTGCCTTCGCCAGTTTCAATAATCAGGTTGCCTCCCTCGTACCGGATGGTGTCACCCTCAATTACTGTCGAGTCTTTTACCATGCCGTCTTCTTCAACAGTGACCACAACAACCTTCCTCTCGACATTTTTTGTTTCCTGTGCGGATAGTGTTGCCGTTCCGGCAAAGATGGCTGCCACTATTCCTATAACAGTTGAGAGTGCTTTTGTCATTTCCTGTGCTTATTCTTTCTGACAGTACAAAAATAGTCCATAAAATCCGGGGAGGGGTTAACGGGAGGTTAAAACTGGTTAACAAAAAGTTAAAACGGATTCCAACATTATTTATATGTATAATTTTGCGGCATGAACATGAAGAAATTCACGGGTCTGATAGTTCTGATGGTGGTATCCATTGTGGCCATTATATGGGTTCAGGTGACATGGATCAGCAATTCTGTAAGTGCCCAGAATGAGCAGTTTGATTTCTTCGTGATAAGCAGCCTGCGCAATACCGCGCACTCAATGGAGACGAACCGGAGGATGAATTTTCTCAATGAGATGTTCATCAGGGGATATTCGGCTCTTCCTCAGGCTATTGAACGTTCATCATCACAGGGTCTCACAACCGGGCGGTTCTCCATCCAGAGCCAGGCCAGTTCCGAAAGCGATTCAGTTGAGATAATTGTATCTACAGATGACAATCCGCCTGCTAGGATGAAGGTTACCCGCGAGGAGGCCAGAGAAAAGATGGGTACCGGCATTGTGGTGGGCTCCGATGAATACATGCGTTGGATGCAGCAGCAGGCAAGCGAGTTTCAGTCGATGAGCAACCAGCTTGTGACTGAAATGTTTGTTTGGGAGAGGAACAAGGAAATAAACAAGGAGGAACTTCTGCAGACTCTCAGGGGAGAACTTGCCGCATCCGGTATAAAAACGCCATTTGAATTTGCCGTCATACGCGGTGACTCAATTATTGACGGGGTGTACAGCAAGGTGAAGAGGAAGGATTTCCTTGAAAGCCCGTACAAGGTCAGTCTCTTTACACAGGCCCTGTTCAGAAGAGGAGAGACGCTCTCCGTCGTTTTTCCGAGGAAGGCAAACTATGTCCTTGGAACGATGGGGCTTATGCTCGGGGGATTTGGTCTTTTCCTGGTGATAATTATTTCAACATTCGCGTTAAGCCTCTGGTTCATCATCAGGCAGAAGAAGACCTCAGAGATGCAGGCTGACTTCATCAATAACATGACTCATGAGTTCAAAACACCCATAGCCACAATCTCGCTGGCTGCCGACACCATTGCAAACAGCCGCGTCATAACGGATGAGGAAAGAGTGCGTCATTTCGTCAGCATGATAAAGAAGGAGAACCAGAGGATGAACAGGCAGGTCGAGACCATACTGCAGATAGCTACTCTTGACAAGCACGAGATGGATTTTGCATTTGCTCCCACCGATATGCATGAGGTAATCAGCCAGGCCATAGATACCATAGAAATCCAGGTGACAG
The DNA here is from genome assembly GCA_027451265.1 of Bacteroidales bacterium. Lineage (GTDB taxonomy): Bacteria > Bacteroidota > Bacteroidia > Bacteroidales > VadinHA17 > SR-FBR-E99. Next base: position 5,027 of record DAIDJT010000028.1, read on the forward strand.
ACAGGGGAGGGGTCATACACCGCAATCTGAATGCGGAAATCAGCGTTGTCACCGGTGATGCCGAACACCTGCGCAACCTGGTCCATAACCTGCTTGACAATGCGAACAAATACTCCGAGGGGGCGCCTGACATAACAGTCAGTACAAGAAGTAATGACAGCGGGATATTTCTTGATGTTGCTGACAGGGGAATAGGAATGAGTAAATCAGTTCAGTACCGTGTTTTCGAACGCTTTTACAGGGAAACCACGGGCAATATTCACACTGTCAAGGGATTCGGGCTTGGGCTTAATTATGTCAAAGCCATTGCCGATGCCCATGGCGGTACGGTGACCGTTGAAAGCGAGCCCGGTAAGGGAAGCATTTTTACAGTATTTTTACCATTCAGGAGTGAATCAAGGGCATGAGCAGAAAGAGTGCAAGGATATTTCTGGTTGAGGATGATGTGAGCTTCGGATCGGTGCTCAAATCATATCTCGAGATAAACGATTTTGAGGTTGACCTCGTGGATGACGGGAAGATGGCTTTGGAAACCTTTCGGCGGGGAGTATATGACCTATGCATACTGGACGTGATGCTGCCGCATGTAGACGGCTTCACAATCGCCTCCGAGATCAGGGTCATGAATTCGGTCATACCCATTATTTTCCTTACGGCGAAGAAGCTTAAGGAGGATCTGCTGCGCGGGTACGGCGTCGGAGCCGATGACTATATTACAAAGCCCTTTGATACCGATATACTCCTCCTCAAGATAAAGGCCATTATCGCCAGGAGAGACATTCAGGACGGCACGCGTGATATTTACGATATTGGAAAATATATTTTCAATTCAAAGCTTCGCACGCTGACTCTCGGTGACCAGGAGAGGCAGCTCTCACCCAAGGAGGGTCAGCTTCTCGAGATGCTCGCCATTACGCCGAATGCACTTGTAAGCCGCGAGGCTGCCCTGAAGAAGATATGGGGCGCAGATGATTACTTTACAGCCCGAAGCATGGATGTCTATATTACCAAACTTCGCAAATACCTTAGTGATGACCCTCAGATTGTACTTAAGAACATCCATGGCAGCGGATTCCAGCTTGTGGTGGGGGAATAATCGTCTGAAGGTCCGAAGGTCTGAAGGTCCTGCAGTCCTGCGGTCCTGCAGTCCTGCGGTCTGGCGGTCTTGCGGTACAGGGGTTCACGGTCTGTTAAAGAAAAACCGGTAATCGCAAATCGCAGATCGCGACTCGCAACCCGGAGATCGCAGATCGCAACCCGCAACCCGCAACCCGGAGATCGCAGATCGGAAATCGCAAATCGCAGATCGCAAACTATTTCCTGAGGTTTCTCCCGGTGAAACTGAGCGGCATCAGCGCCTGGCTGTTTTCCAGTACAAAAATGGCAGATCTTCCGGCCAGTATCACTTTGACGGGGCTGCCGCTCCGCTGTTCTTCCTCTATCAGCATCTGCCGGCAGTTGCCGCATGGCGGCACAGGATCATCGGTAAGCAAGCCCTCAGTGAGGGCGGCAATGGCTATAGCCACCACTTTCCTTCCGCCATAATTTGCAACCATATAAGACAGTGCGGTCTTTTCAGCGCAGCTCCCTGACGGGAATGCCGCATTCTCAACATTGGCTCCCCTGACAACATCTCCGTTGTCAAGCAGCAAGGCCGCTCCCACCATGAAATGAGAATAGGGGGCATAGGCTCCCGCTGCTGCCCTTACAGCCTCTCCGACAAGCGCCTTTTCTGTTGCCGGCAACTCATCCACGTTGTTGTATTCAAGGAAAGAGACGGTCGCTTCTCTCTTTTTCATAAAATCCCCGTGATTTTCACTGCCATAAAAATAATAATATTTTTACCTCCCGGAGCATGAATTGCTGAGGCTGCCGACATTTTTATATTTTTGCCAAAAGGCTTCGGATGAAAAACCTGTCTCTATATATTTTCCTTGTTGCAGTTATTCTGCTGAACTCCTGCAGCTCAACACGAAATGCGGTCAGGGAGAGTTCTTCCACTTCTGGTCCCGCCGCAGACTATGTCAGGGAATATCTCAGCAAATACAGTGATCTGGCTGTCAGTGAGATGAGCCGTACCGGGATACCTGCAAGCATTACCCTGGCACAGGGCATGCTCGAGTCGAACTACGGACGCAGCCGGCTTGCCACACAGGGAAACAATCATTTTGGCATAAAGTGTCACAGTGACTGGACCGGACAGAAGATCTACCATGATGACAATCACCGGAACGAATGTTTCAGGTCATACCGTTCAGCCGAGGAGTCATTCAGGGATCACTCCGACTTTCTGATTAATGGCTCGCGATACCGCGACCTTTTCAGCCTGGAGGCCACTGACTACAAGGCATGGGCACACGGACTGAAGAGGGCAGGCTACGCTACTGACCCTAAGTATCCCGACCTGCTGATACGCAAGATTGAAGATTATGGCCTGTGGGCTTATGATGCAGGAGGCATCTCGCCCCTGGCCTCACAGGCGCCGGCGCCTGCATCACCGGCGAAGGTCGATCCAGCCCGTACGTCCGGAGTAACGCCCGCCAGGTCTGCCGCAGGCACAGGGTCAGCAAAGACCACAACCGTTGCAGCATCATCCGGAACCGCAGCGGTTTCAGATCAGCCGTCGATAAAAGAGGCTGATTCGTCATTGGTGCAGCCAGTACCTGAAAAAGCCGTACCCGAGGATGAGGAGCCGATAAAGGTGATCAGCCTCAGCACCGGGAAAAAGCCGCTGGAAAACAATAATGTTGAATACATCATTGTGGAAGCCGGTGATACGTTCGAGTCGCTTGCTGACAGGTACCAGCTTCTGTCATGGGAGATTACCCGCTACAACGATCTGGCTGCAGGAGCATCACTGGTGCCCGGACAGGTGCTTTACCTCCAGCCAAAACGCACCAGGGCGGCACAGGGTCTGTCGGTTCATGTGGTTACGGCAGGGGAGACCATGTACTCCATATCACAGAAATATGCCATTAAGCTTTCCTCGCTGTATAAGCTGAACCTGATGGATGAGGGTACTGAATGCCGTCAGGGACAGAAACTCAGGTTAAGATAGGGACGGCAGGACCAGTTGCCACCCTGATGTATCAAAGCCGCGCAGAAACTCTGCCGCAGTCATCTTTTTCCGTCCCTCGGGTAAAAGGGAGAGTATCTCGATGCTCCCGTCGCGGCAGGAGATGAACAGCCTTGACTTCTCCTTTACTGTCAATATACCTGGTTTTGTATCGATGGATTCCCCGCAGATGTGGCTGCCCAGTACCTTCAGCCGCAAAACCGCGCTCCCTTTTTTCAGCATGGCAGTTGCACCGGGGCTGGGAGAGAGACCTCTTACCAGGTTATGAATCCTTTCTGCCGTTTCATCCCATCTGATGACCGTGTCAGCCGGGAAAATCCTGGGTGCCGGTTTAAGCAGGCTGACAGGGACCATCTCCTGAGGGACCGGTCTCAGACTGTGGGCAGCCAATCCCATGGCCGTTTCCACCACAAGGCTGGCACCCATCTCCATCAGGCGGTCATGCAGGCTGCCTGCGGTTTCATCAGGCGAAATGGCAGTCTCGCATGAGAGGAGTATCTTGCCTGTATCTATTTCTTTATCGATGAGAAATGTGGTTACGCCTGTCCTTTTTTCACCGTTTATGATGGCATGGTTGATCGGGGCCGCTCCCCTGTACTGCGGAAGCAGCGAGGCGTGAAGGTTAAATGTGCCAAGCGGAGGCAGACTCCATACTACCTGTGGGAGCATACGGAATGCCACCACCACAAACAGGTCTGCTTTGAGATCACTGATAGCGGTGATGAATGCCGGGTCACGCAGTTTCTCGGGCTGAAGGATCGTGAGATGGTTCTTCAGGGCATACTCCTTCACCGGGCTGAAGGTTATCTTACGGCCTCTGCCGGCAGGCCTGTCAGGCACAGTTACAACCGCGGCTACTTCAAATCCTTTTTCAAGCAGGGCGTTCAGGCTCGCAACGGCAAACTCTGGTGTGCCCATGAATACTATCCGTGGTCTGCCCTCAGTCATTTTCGCCTTTTGTTGGCGTCTTGTAGCATGTCAGGCTGTGCCCCATCTTCAGGGCTTTCGTCTCCAGGTAGAAGGAGTTGTACTCGTTGGGAGGAATAACCAGGGGAATGGTTTCGACAATTGTTATGCCGTAACCTTCCAACCCGGCCCGTTTGACAGGGTTGTTGGAGATCAGCCTCACCTTTCCCAACCCGATCCCCCTCATAATGTTGGCACCGATGCCATAATCGCGTTCATCTTCCTGGAAGCCAAGTTCGATATTGGCCTGCACCGTGTCGCGTCCCTGTTCCTGAAGCTTATAGGCACGTATCTTGTTTATAAGGCCGATGCCCCTTCCTTCCTGGCTGAGATAAATGATGGCCCCTTTCCCCTCGGCCTCGACCATCTGCATCGCCTTATGGAGCTGTGACCCGCAGTCGCATCTCTTGGATGCGAAGATATCACCGGTGAAGCATGAGGAATGTACTCTTACAAGCACGGGTTCATCCTTTGTCCAGTTCCCCTTTACAAGGGCGGCATGCTCAATCCCGTTGCTTACCTGCCGGAAGGGGATGAAGTCGAAGTCGCCATATTCAGTTGGCAGCTTGACCTGTTCTCCTATCTCCACTATCGATTCAATTCCAAGACGGTATCGTATCAGGTCTCTGATGGTAATGATTTTGATTCCGAATTTTTCCGATAATTTCATAAGGTCAGGCAGACGTGCCATGGAGCCGTCCTCATTCATTATCTCAACAAGTGCGCCTCCCGGGTTCAATCCGGCGAGCCTTGTCAGGTCAACGGCAGCCTCAGTGTGGCCGGCCCTTCTGAGTACACCCTTTGAGCGTGCCTTGAGAGGGAAGATATGCCCTGGTCTGCCTAGCTGGGAGGGTTTGGTCGACGGATCCACCAGTGCCTTGATCGTCAGTGCCCTGTCTTTTGCTGAAATTCCTGTGGTTGTCTCCGTGCTCAGCAGATCAACTGACACCGTGAAAGGTGTTTCGTGAAGAGATGTATTGTGACCTACCATCATGTTGAGCTCCAGCTCCTCGCATCTCTCTTCAGGGAGAGGGACGCATATCAGTCCGCGTCCGTGGGTAGCCATGAAATTCACAATTTCAGGCGTAATCAGCTCGGCTGCACAGATAAAGTCGCCCTCGTTTTCCCTGTCTTCATCATCCACAACAATAACTATGCGGCCTTCACTGATATCCCCGATGGCTTCATTTATTGTATTAAGCTTTGTCTCCTTGGTCATTTTAAACACGTTTGGTGGGTTCCCATATCCCGGTTTCAGTCCCTCTTAATGCCTTCACAAACCCTGCTGCCAGCGCTGCATTCATCAACAGGAACTGGGTTACATACCGCTGGAATGGTATCATTTTTCCCTTCCTGTCGAGGGCGAGGTCAAGCGCTGTCAAAATTATGAAAATCAGCTGAACTGCTGTGATGTAAAAATAGAAATCAGAGTGGCCTGAAAGAATGACCGATGTCATAAAAAACAACGACAGCAGGAGAGGGGTTAACCATCTCAATATCTTATGTGAAAGGAAAGCAATGACCACAACTGCCCTGTGTGAGAAGAACAGCCCGAAACGGAACAGGTTCTGGAATGATCCGGCAGCTATTCTTGTCCTTCTCCGGAACTGCTCAGAAATACCGGGCTGAGTATCTTCGTAAACAATTGCATCGTGAATGTTTATTACCCGGTAGTTCTGTTTCAGAACTGACAAGCCTGCAAAAAGGTCGTCAACCAGGATGTTTTCAGGCAACCGGGGGAACAGGCTCCGGCGTACTGCATAGCAGCCTCCGTAGGGTCCGGGCATGGCTCCCCAGAGATCACCTTCGGCTCTCTTGAGGGCTGTCTCAAATCTGCTGTAAAGGTTTTCCTGGCGGGTGATACCCCCATTGACTGAAACGGAAGGTCTGGGAGAGGCGTCACATAGCCCTGCGGCCTGGTCAGCAAAAGGCTCCGCCAGCTTTCGCACGGTGCCTGAAGTGAATATCACATTGGCATCGGTCACAATCAGGATCTCTCCCCTGGCCATAGAGACAAGATCGTTTATCATTGCCGCTTTTCCCCTTCTTTCTTCATTGCGGATGAACCTGATCCGGCTGTCTGTGGCAGCTATGCCGGCTACCAGGAGGTCAGTGCCGTCTGTTGAGCCATCAGACCCGACAATAAAGTCAATCTGTCCGTCAGGGTAGTCAGATCCCAGCATGCTGCTAATCTTGGATCTGATAACCTTATCCTCATTGTGCACTGACATCACAACGGTCACAGTCGGAAGAGCCTGTGTGTCATGCGTTTTACGCCTGATCACCCCTCTCTTCCTCATGAGGTGTGCTGCCATGGTTACCCCGGCAGGGTAGATCAGGAAAGTCCAGGCCAGCAGCAGTGAGACGGTGATGAATATCAGTTCAGCTGCCATGTGCCAGTTCTGTATAAAACCTAAGAAGGCTGGCTGTAAGGGTACTGTTATCATACCTTTGCTTTGCCAGTCTGACAGCTTCCATGCCGGCAGAGGATCTGAACGATTGGTTATCGAGGTACCTGATAAGGGCACTGCTGAATGAACCGGCATCTTCTGCAACCGTAATTGCCATTCCCTCTGAGGCATCAATCCCCTGCGCCGCCAGCGGGGTGGCCACCACAGGTCTTCCGGCACTCAATGCATCAATGATTTTTATCCGCAGCCCGCTTCCGGTGTAGAGCGGGGCGATCATCACATGGTTTGACGCAATGAATGCACGTGCATTATCAGGCTCGCCGGCGTTGATGATGTTGTGTCCGCCGGGCAGGAGGGTTCCGGGGTTGAGCCCCCGGCCCGCAACGCACAGCGTTGAAGCCGGAATCTTTTCTGTGACAAGGGGCCACACCTGCGTTATGAACCACTTTAACCCCTCGGTATTGGGTTGCCAGTTCATTGCACCGATGAATCCTACCCTCGGATGTTCTGCCGGTGGCTCTTTCAGGATGCTGGCCTCCTCTGCACCGGTTTCCGAAAGGAAGACAGGTCTTTCGTCCGCAACCGACCTGAACCACAAAGCATCCTGCTCACTGATGGGGACCACGGCGTCAAATTGCCGGGCTGCCTTCATCTCCAGCGCCATCAGCCTGCGTGCAAGGTTCGCCAGGTAGCTCTTCCTGACAGGGTTGAGGGCATTGGCAGCCAGCTGTTCCCTGATCATGTGTTCGAGGTTATGAGCCCGCAATACGACAGGGACGCTGGTTTGCTTTTTAATTTGACCGATATAGAGTGCAAAGGAAGGACCCTCGCATTGTACAAGGTCAAACTGGTTGCCGTCAAGTACGGCCCGGAGAGTTTCGGAATATTCCCGCGACCGGAACCGTGACAGATCATAGGGTTCACGTGAGAAGAACAGGTTCAGGAGCATAGGCAGTGGCCTGATCCGTGTGTCAACAGGAACGGTGATATAATCGGTCACATATTCAGGTTTCCAGCCAGGAGATGGCATTCCGTGGGATCGATGCTTCCCGGTTATCATGGCGAGTACTGTCACCCGGGCACCGGCGGCAGCCAGACCGCTTGCGCAGCGTACGGTAGCCACTGTCCCCCCGTCATGCACGGGCCACAGGGGCCTAGGCGTTAAAACCAGTATCTTCATCATCCTTTTCGGGCTTTATGCCAGTCAGGAAGGCTCCTATCTTCCTGAAGAAGAGGATATATGTCTCGGCATTCATTATTGCGGAGTCGGTGGTGGCCTTGTATGTCAGGAAGGCTCCCACAAAGAGGAGGATGACAGTGGAGGCAAGCATCCCGACGGGAATGCTTATTATCAGTTCCTTGGCAAATTTTTCTCCCGAGAGGGTGATCACATAATAGATCACGAAGAACAGCACTGAGATGACTGCCGGTGTTCCCAGCCCGCCTTTCCTTATAATTGCACCCAGCGGTGCACCGATGAAAAAGAAGACCAGGCAGGCGATGGGCAACGTAAACCTCTTGTATCTTTCTGCTTCATACTTGCGCAGGTTCTTTGCCTCGGCAACGAGAGCCTCGCTCTTTTCGGTCATGAAGGATGTGCCCTCACGGGCGAAACTTAGCGCGCGGCTGAGGGCGGAGCTGCGGTCAGGAAAGCTGAGGGTGTCGAATATGGCCCTGGCATTGAATTTCTGCGTTTTCCATGCTGCTGTTGAGTCATTTTCCTGCTGATTTCCCCGGTAGGAGTACTGGGGATTGGTCAGAAGCCTGGTCTGGCTGAACTCCGAGAAATAGGCGTCAGTCCTGGAACGGAACCTGGTTGAAAGTGAGTCAATGAAGAATGTGAGGCCGGCGGTATTGAGCATTGCGTAGTTGGAACGGTAGATATCCATGCCTGACCTGTTCAGGCCGAATCCTTCCAGTTGTACCACCATGGTCTGTTCAGAGAACCTGTCGCGTCTGAAGGGGTACTTTTTCTTCTCCTGCGGCACGTTATTTTCCTCTATGTCCTTGTATGCATGCCCGTTATATAGTGTCAGGATAAGTCCGCTCTCGTCGGGCGTAACCTTCATGTAACCGGAGTCGGCATAAATGACCGATGTATTTCCTACTCCTTCACGGTGATCATAGATATAGATCCCGTCGAGGCGGTTTGTTTCGGGGTCTTTGTCAGTGATTTTAATGCTGAAGCCGTCGATACCGTTGTAAAAGATTCCCGCCTGGATATTCAGTTCGGGACGCATGCGGCGTATATCTGTGAGCAGGGTTCTTGCCTTGCGTGTTGATATGGGCAGTACGTAGTCTGCAAAGAAAAATGAGCCCACGGCAAGGAGGGAAGCAAAAACGAAGACAGGCATCATTATGCGCTGGAGTGGTATGCCGGATGATTTGAGGGCCGTCAGTTCAAGGAACTCGCCGAGGTTACCGAAGGTCATCAGGGAGGCCAGGAGAATGGCCAGCGGCAGGGAGAGAGGAACGAATGTAAGTGAGAACTGGAACAGCAGTTCGGCAAGGACCTTCAGCTCCAGACCTTTTCCGGCCAGGTCATCAACGTACATCCACAGGAACTGCAGGATAAAGATAATGAGCACAATAAAGAAGGTCAGGACCAGTGGTCCGATAAACGATCTTATCATGAACAGATCGATTTTCTTCATTGTCTCGGGTGTGGTGCAAACGTACGTTATTTTTGAGAAAGATGCAAAGCTCTCTCACTCGGTAACACCGAGGACTTTTTTCAGGTAAGAGATCTGGGTGTCCCACAGGTCCTTTGCATCTTCTATCTCATCCTCTTCCGCGTGGTCAGTAATGATGAGGGCGGTATCATTGGTAAGTTCATGGATGATGATTCTGAATTCGAAGAAATTGGATTCGGTGTCGACAAAGTCAAGCCAGTCGAATCTGACTGCCTTGTTTTCTCTTGCATAGACGAGCCGGGCTCTGGCTTCGGTTTTATTCCAGTGGAAGGAGAAGATGTCACCGTCAACCGTTACATTGTCAGCGAACCATTCAGAGAGGCCTTCCGGGGTGCTGAGCCTGTCGTATAGTACTCTTACAGGTGTGTTGAGTGTATATTCAATTTCGAATCTGGCTCTCATTTCAGGGGATGACTGTCATGCAATATAAAAATAATAGATGAAAAGAAAAAGTTTGCCGGGCAAAATGAAAAAATATTTATATTTGCAGCCTTGAAAAACCCGCCTTTTAGCGGCAAGATGGCGAGATAGCTCAGATGGTTAGAGCGCATGATTCATAATCATGAGGTCGAGAGTTCAATTCTCTCTCTCGCTACAAAGGAAAGCACCGGTCATTTGCAGACAGCAGATGACCGGACTTTTTGTTTTATGACGGAGCTGAAAACTTGTTTTCAAGCGACATAATAAAACAAAAAGGACATAGTATCGCCTGGGGTTGCGTTATTTTCCGTTGTTATGGCCCCTTCAGGAGAATCACAGCCCGCCAACAGCAGGCTGTAATTCC